>JBEKQA010000028.1:0-24321 GCA_049520195.1 Bacteroidales bacterium | reverse complement strand
CAATTGCCCTTTCAATGGCAGGATAAATCGGCTTATTGACGTGACCGAGTCCTGTTCCGATGATGATGATTCCTTTGTATCCATTATCTACGAGTGAATCTATCATATCTGGACGCATGTTTGTGTAATAGTACAGCATAGCCACGCGCTCATCATAGTAAGGCATTATGGTCACTTTACGATCTTTACGGCGGTGATTGTAATCATGTTTAATGGGAAAAACGCCCTCTCTTGTTACTGTTGCCAAGGGTGTATCACCGATTGTCCTGAAAGTGGAACGATAGGACGAATGCATTTTTCGCACCCTTGTTCCACGATGAAGGAATCCATATTCATCGGAAGTTGGACCGAACATGCAGACCATCACCTCTGCTATATCCCCATGTCCTGCTGCTGTTGCAGCATGCATAAGATTCAGTGCTGCATCAGAGCTTGGACGGTCGGAAGACCGTTGTGAACCAACCAGCACAATTGGTATCGGAGAATTCTGTACCATGAAGTTCAAGGCGGCTGAAGTATAATGCATGGTATCAGTGCCATGCCCTATAATAATGCCGTCAATCCCTTTTTCAATTTCATTGCCTATAGCGATTGCTAACTTCTTATATTGTTCAGGACCCATGTTCTCACTGAAAACCGCAAAAAGTTTTTCTGTGGTGAGATTACAGATATCGGCGAGTTCTGGCACTGCTCCGTAAAGTTCCCCAGGTGAAAATGCAGGAATAACTGCACCGGTTCTGTAGTCAAGTCGGGAAGCAATCGTTCCTCCCGTACCCAGAAGTTTGACATTCGGCTTGCCCTGAGTATACGGAAACTCTTTCTCTGGAATATGATAAACTGCCTTTTTATAACCTAATTCCTGGATATTTGTAATAGTATCCGTGTCTATTCCAATATTGTACCCCGTGAAAAATTTTAGTACAAGATGCTTATCATCGGTGTTCTCAGCTCTTGGTAAAATGGTCCCTTCAAAGCCACCACGTGTGGTGTCCACTTTCACCTTTGCCCATACACGCGCATTGAACCTCATCATTGTTTCCAGTGCCCGACCTTTATACCCTTGAAAAATATCGTCGCTCATTTTTTAGTTCTCTTTAGATACTGGTATTGCATTAAAATAGTATATGTTTGCTTAATTCTGCCAGGGATATATTACCAAGTGCCAGAGTGCTCAAGTTACCCATTACCCACCGGACGCCGGCATCGTTGTCTGAAGATGTACGGGTCTGTTGATATTTCTTGATAAGAAATGGCACTTTTGCCATAATTTCGTGCTTGTGGATTTCTTTGAACCCAATTGTAACAAGAATGGATTCGTAGTCCATCTTCGGATGCTGGTAAAGATGTTGAAGCATCCTCTTTGAAATAGCCAGGTCAAGGTCATGGTCCATAAGAAACTTCAGGAGATCATAGACTTTCTGAAAGGAGAACTCAGGAAGAGCCGGATATTTTCCCTGGATATGTTTTAAGGTGTGCGCAAGAAGCCCTGCAGTAAAGCGGGCTGGTATTTTCAGTTCTGCCTGCACCCGCTCTATCATTGGCACCAAATTATTCTTGAGTAAGTAAGTGAAAGTATCTTCAGGTACATTCCACTGCTTTAATTGTTGGATGCGATCAAATACTACTACAGGCAGGTTTTTTTCCATCTCCTTAAGTAAATCGTTTGCGAGTCTCATTAGGCACCCCGGAAAATGATATCAAACAGCGTTCCTGTATGGTCTCCAAAGCTGTGGGGATGTCTCCTTCTGGTCCCCAAATGATGAGTTGTGCATCCTCATCCTTGCTGCCAAGTAGAGACTGAACGGTTTTCCAGCACTTCTTTCCGACAGTATCTTCAAGCATCTCTGAATGAACCATGTTGGGAAAGTCAATACAAGCAACGACTTTCATCTTTTCAGATAACTCATCTCCAAACACTTTACCTGGTTGCATAAAATGCGACAATATACCATGGAAATATGGAAGATTAACGATGTAAATCTTGAACTTCTCTAATTTCTCAGGTGGTAAAGGCGCGGTATTAAATCCTATCTCATCCACTTTTATCTCTTTATAGGATATCTTCCATGCAGCCTGATCTTTTAACTTCTCTTTTAAAAGTTCACGAACATGTAATAGTGCCCATTGCCTGAAGGCTTCATTATGAGTTAATTCTGGCATCCACCCTGTATGTGATACTCCTTTAATCTCGACCCGGGTACCACCTTTACAACTTACGTTTACATCGGCACGTGTCGAGCCAATACCCGTCAATACCTTTCCCGTACTACGATTTAGAAAACGAATATAGTCTGCGCCTTCTTTTACTTCATCAGGATTTTTAAAATCAGGATAGGTAACAGTTTCAATAAGTGGCATGCCCAGACGGTCAGTACGGTAAACTCTGACATGACCAATATCAGATACTTCGCGGCAGGAATCCTCTTCAACACTGAGTTGTATGAGGCGAACTTTTTTGTTCTTTAACTGGATCTCCCCTTCAACACCTACAATTGCTGTACGCTGGAATCCAGTAGGAATTGAACCATCGAGATACTGTTTCCTGGTAATGTGAACCTCCCCCACGATCTTCAGTTTCGAAAGCAGAGATATTTCAAGCGCAATGTTTAATGCTTCCCGGTTAAGAGGGAAAGGAGGCGTATCATCTACATCGTAGGTACAGGCTGTTTTATTGTTTATCCTATAAACAATCTGTTTACGGGTTTTAAATTCCATCAGGGCAGTACCGTCATATTCACCAAGCTCACTAAGAGTGGGACGCATGTGTCGGATTAACTCAGCGTCATGTTCCATTGGCTTCTGGTAAATCCCGGCAGGGCAATGGCAGAAGAGCTTCTCACGTGTCTTAAGCTGCTGGTGAACTTCAAGCCCCGACATGAACCCTATACGTTCATAATCTGCCTGTGTGGCATGTTTGCGAGGCACATATCCTATTGCTTGCTGCGTCTTTTCATAGTTGTGCCTGGGATCGAATGATTGCTTCATTGGTAGATAAGGATAGATTAGAAAAGAAGGCCCAAAATTAGGGTTTTCCACAATAGTAAAAGGTAAAAGTTGAAAATTTAGAGTAAATTTTCCTGGAGATGCTCTATTCGTGGCTCGTTGTCATTATTTTCATAGCTTTGCATTATAATTAATCAGTGAAGTGCAAAATAAGATCCTATTTCTATTTTTAATAATATTACTGCCCCATTTTGCACGGTCGCAGGGAACCACTAAGATACTTCTCGAACATGCCGATTCTCTGGTGCACAATAGCAGAAACAGGCCGGAATTTCAGCGTCTGATGGGGAATGTTCGTTTGAGCCATGACAGTACAATATTGTATTGTGATAGTGCATTTCTTGACGATACAAAGAATTTCGTTTTAGCTTATGGTAATGTTCATATTCATGTTAGTGACACACTTAACCTTTTTGGTGACTCTCTTAATTATAACGGAGATACCCGGGTAGCAAAGATCTGGGGTGATGTGAAGCTGATTGACAAGGAAACGACCCTTACCACTGATACCCTATCTTTTGACCGTACAACCGAAATCGCCAGTTATGAATACTGGGGAAAGATTATTAACGATCAGAATGTTCTGGTTAGTAAACGAGGCTATTATCATACCAGGACCAAAGAGTTCTTTTTCAAGCAGAAGGTTATACTCATCAATCCTGACTATATTATGCATTCAGACACATTAATGTATAACACTGTAACTAAAATAACCTATTTTTTCAGTCCTTCAAATATAAAAGGAAAAGAAGATTCAATATACTGTGAAAACGGCTGGTACAACACAAATACTGATATTGCACGTTTCCGTAAAAATGGCTGGATTTACCATCTCAACCAGGTCCTCACAGGCGACAGCTTATATTATGAACGTAAGACCGGCTACGGACAAGCCTTTATGCATGCAATGCTATATGATACAGTGCAAAAAACAGTGCTGAACGGTAACTATGGAGAGGTACACAGAAAGAGTGGTTTTGCTTTTATGACCGACAGTGCAATGGTAAAGATGATCGACAAAAAAGATACACTATTTATGCACTCCGATACGGTATACGCAACTTTTGATACTCTTCAGAATATTCATAACATCCTTTTTTATTATAAAGTAAAATTTTTTCGCCGAGATCTTCAGGGACTATGTGATTCGATGTCATATCATGGACGCGATTCCACATTATCCTTGTACCATGAACCTGTTTTATGGTCTTCAGCAAATCAACTTACATCCGATTCTATTAAGCTTACAATCCTAAACAGCCAGATTGACTCGATGATACTTTACAACAACGCGTTCATCATTTCACAGGATGATACCAATAAATTCAACCAGGTAAAAGGTAGAGATATGGTTGGCTTTTTCAAAAATAATGACCTTTATAAGATCAAGGTTTTCGGTAATTCGGAAACTATTTATTATGCACGTGAAGAAGATCACAGTCTTATTGGTATAACGCAAGTCCAATCGAGCGATATGCTGATCTTTGTTGAGAATAAGCAGATTAATTCAATAACTTACATAACTGAACCCAAGGCAAAGACATCTCCTGAAAAGGATGTCTCTCCTTATGATCTTAAGCTTAAGGGATTCAAGTGGATTGTCGGGAAAAGACCTTTAACTAAAAAAGATATTTTTCACTGGGTTGATTCACCTGCACCTCAAACAAATTAAAGATACTTTCATTTGAAAATTTTCCCTCTCAGAATACGGACACTTTGACGTACTTTTTGGGATTGGCTTTGATATCTTCCAGTAATAAATTCAAGTCACTTGCGGCTTTCTCTACTTCATTGTACAATTTGTCATCATTTAGTAGGAGCCCAAGGGTTCCTTTGCCGCTATTGATCCTGGTAATTGCTACATCAATGTCCGTCACAGCTTTATTGATCTGTCCAAGTGTGGCCGGGACCCGTGCTTTGGAAAGTGAATCACTGATTGATGAGAAATTTGTGAGGATATTAGTAATTTTCTGATTATTGTTCTTTAAATTCTGGCTTATTGATTCCATATTCCCAATGATACTGGCCAGGTGGTTGCGTTGTGAACCCACAAGAGTATCGAGGTAATATGTGGTATGTGAAAGATTATTAAGAATATCTTTAATGTGTTCAATGGAAGCAATAAGATTATTGCGAGTATCTTTGTTTAGTACTTCCTGAATGAGTGTTGCTACAGTGTCGATTGAGCCAAGTAAACGTTCTGTTTTTTCTTTGAGAGGAATAAGCTGACGGTTTAGTTCATCTCCAATTGAAGCTTCAAAAAATGACTGTAGGGTGTCCTTATCTTTCGCTATCTTTTTAGAATCCCCTAAAACAATTTCTACGTATTTTCCTCCTATCAGGTTATCAGAATTGTTGATCCTGGCAACAGAGTTGATAGGGATTGGATAATTAACAGAAATATATAGCTCAGCAATAATCTTTCCTCTCTGTTTATTTGAGAAATAAAGATCCTTGACCTGACCTACTGTCATTCCGCTGATTGCAACGTTATTTGCGGGAACCAATCCATTCACTTTATCATACACCGCATACAATATCATTTTGTGTTTGAACAATTCCATCCCTTTCAGATACATAAGTCCCCAGATAAGAATGGCTGTTGCAATAACAAAAATAGCCCCTGCTTTAAATTCCTTTGTAAGTTTAAATTTCATATCTGTTAACTTCAGGGCAAAATTATTAATTTATTTATGTAACTCCTTGCTAATTGAAAATTTCATTATGTACAACCAATGACATTATAAATTTCAAGGCTATTTTTGTAATTCTGAGATCATCTTTTTGGCTTCTGCCAAAGTAATCCTCTCCTTCCCATGAAAAGCAACAATAAATGCGTCGGTGAATCCTTTGTTCTTGACTCTTTTTACCAGGCCTGAGAGTGTCTCAGGCCTTGATGCTTTTCCCGCAGTATATTTGAATAATCCCTGATGCTGATACATCCATATTTCAGGAAGTCCTGAAAATTTTGCAGAATGAATACTAACTTCCTTTGGAGAAGTAGCAATCTGGACACGAAAAACAACGTTCTCATCCGGAGTTTTATCATTTCTAGAGGACTTGACTGCCAAATCTTCTTTGTTCACATCTGTATTTTTCTCCGATGGTTGAATTGTAGAAGCCTGCTTGTTGTTTATAGGTTCTTTTTGCTGATGTGTATAAGAAGTTTTTCTTTTTGTAGTGATAGCTGACTGGTTTTTGGGAATAACTCTCAGATCTTCTTTACCCTTAGAGGTGTCTCGACTGTGTATATTTTCCTTATCCATCTGTTTCGACATTGCAATATCTTTCGATTCTGTTGTTTGGACAGGCACTGCTAGAGCCTTTATAGTATCCTTTTTCACAATCACCTCACTGGATTTTTCTTTCACTGGAGAAGAATCTTGTTTGATAGTTGTTGTTGGTTTTTCTGATGCTGGTTGATTTGATTTTTTATCACTCACTGATGCAAATTCTTTGCCATAACCCTCCTGTTTTGCTTTAAATTTACAGAAAGCACGGCAGATTGCAGAAGCTATATATTGTTGCCCTTTCTCAGACATAAGAAATTTTTCTTCCTCAGGATTTGAAAGGAATCCTGCTTCTACAAGTACACTCGGCATTGTGGTTTTGTAAAGAACCAGAAAGCCGGCCTGCCTTACGCCCCTATCATCCATTCCAACTCTATCCTTCATCTCATCCTGTACAAAAGATGCAAACCTTGTGCTCTGATCGAGATAAGCATTCTGGAAAAGGGTGAAAGTAATATATGATTCATCCGAGTTGGGATCAAATCCATTATATAGTGAAGTGTAGTTCGGTTCCATTAGGATAGCAGCATTCTCTTTTTTAGCCACATCCAGATTGGCCTCTGTTCTATGCAAACCCATCACATAAGTTTCAGCACCATGAAAAGTATTTTTAGGGTTTGAGTTACAATGGATTGAAATAAAAAGGTCAGCTTTACAACGGTTCGCGATCTCGGCTCTTTCATGTAACTCAATGAATTCATCTGTTGTCCTTGTTAAAATCACTGTCACACCTTTACATTGGTTGCGGATGTCCTCACTGAGTTTCAATGCAATCTGTAAGGCTATATTCTTTTCCTGTGCTTTTTTCCCAATTGTTCCTGGATCCTTCCCTCCATGCCCCGCATCAATAACCACTTTGGTAATACTGGTCTTTTCCTGGGAAAAACATTTTTTTTCTGAAAATGCAGAAAGAATAACTATGAGGAAAATCAGCGCAATATAACGCATACAAGATTTCCGTTGTTTGTTAAAGTATCTTAAAATATTATGGCAAACAATAATTTTACGTAGTTTTGAAAACATTATTGAATGAAAATCCGTTTCCTTCATATCTTCTTTAGCGGATTTCAAAACAAAGATATAATATTAAACCCAGAGTTACGAAAAGAAATTGTTAACGAAATTATTAACAAGTCTTCCCCGCTCAGTCCTATGCCTGGTGATCTTCCTATTCTTTCATTCTGGGAGGATTCAGGGACAGGATACTATTCATCCAGAAAAGGTTCTTAATAGTATGCAATTGGTTGCGCACGATTCTCTTCACATCCCTGACATGAATTTGCATCATTCTTCCGATTCCTTAAAAGCAAAGAAGAATGTAAAAAAAAATAACCTCAAATCCAAAGTTGAGTATTCAGCGAAAGATTCCATTCGTTTTGATATTAAAGATCAAAAAGTCTTTCTCTATAATCAGGCTGATATAAAGTATCAGGATATCGGCATGAAGGCAGGATATGTAGAGATTGATTTCCCCTTGAAAACGGTCTATTCAATATGGATTAAGGACTCTGTTGGAAAAGAAATTCAGGATCCCGAATTCACCCAGGGACAACAAAAGTTCAAATCAAGGGTGATGAACTACAATTATGATACAAAAAGAGGCTACATTCAGAATGTTTTCACCAAACAGGATGAGGGTTTTTTGCATGGCACGATCGTTAAAAAGATGGAAAATGATATCACCTACCTTAAAGATGGCTGGTATACAACCTGTGATCGTGAGGATGATCCCCACTACGAATTTAAATTCGGTAAGGCAAAAGTAATCCCTGGAAAGAAGGTCATTACCGGACCTGCTTATCTTATGATTGCAGGTGTACCTGTACCATTGGGGATCCCATTTGGTTACTTCCCTAACAGATCTGGCAGGAGATCGGGCATCCTGGTGCCGACATATGGAGAGTCAAACACAAGGGGGTTCTTCCTGCAAAATGGTGGATATTACTGGGCAATGAACAAATATATTGATCTCTACTTGCTGGGTGATATTTATTCACGAGGTAGTTGGGCAGTAAAGCCAAAATTGGATTACAAATATCGCTATCATTACAGCGGATCCTTCAGTTTCAGTTATGCCGACAACAGGCTAGGGGCAGCTGATTCTCCTGATTTTCAAAAGACTACTGACTTTAACCTCACTTGGACGCATGTACAAGATCCCAAAGCACGACCAAACAGCAACTTTTCAGCGAATGTCAATATTGTCAGCGAAAACTACAATAAATACAACCCGGTAACTAATGTTCAAAATTATCTAAGTAACACGTTCTCTTCGAGCATAAATTACACAACAAACTGGAAAAATAATTATTACCTGACACTTAACTTCACACATAGTCAAAACACGTTGACCAAAAACATAGATATCACCCTGCCATCACTTACTTTCTCCATCAACCAATTTTACCCGTTACGCAAGAAAAATCATGTTGGCAAGGTCAAGTGGTTCGAGAATATCAGCCTAAAATATAATCTGTTGGCAGAAAACGTATACAACACTTATGATTCTCTCTTCTTAAAAAAGAAGGCCTGGTGGAATCAAATGCAGAATGGAATCCAACATAGTGTACCAATAACAGGAACTTTCCATGTATTGAAGTACTTCAACTGGACTACAGGTATCCAATTGAATGATCGTATGTATTTTTCCACAATCCGGGAAAGATATGTACCTGCTAAGCTAACAAAGGATTCTCTTGTAAAAGACACTATCAGACAATTTGCGAACGCCTTTGACGGTAATGTCTCAACTTCACTCAACACAAGGCTTTATGGGATGTATCAATTCAAGCACGGACCCATTGTTGCAATCCGTCATATGATAACACCGACTGTTTCTTTTACTTATACACCCGATTTTGGTACTGCAGCTTGGGGTTATACCCGATATGCAGTTAATGATACAAATAAGAACCCTCAGAAATATTCCATTTTTGCCGGTAATACACTTGTTGGGGCCCCGGCCACAACAAGATCCGGGATTGTTTCTTTCGCTATACACAATAACCTTGAAATGAAGGTAAAAAATAAGAAGGATACCGTTACCGGAACGAAGAAGATTGTCCTGATCGATGACCTTGCTATTACAGAGACCTATGATATGATGAAGGATTCCCTGAAATGGTCAAAGCTGAATATTTCCGGATATACAACATTATTTAAAAATCTCAGAGTATCATATTCCAGCATTTGGGACCCTTATGCCCGCGCTTCCAAAGATACTTCCGGAATTGACATCAACAAATCAGAATGGGAAGTCCACCACAGGTTACTGCGACTTGATAATACTCAATGGGATTTAGGGCTCACATACTCTTTATCTTCAGATAAAGGGAAAAAGAAAAAAAACACCACGAAAGGAACTGAAGAAGAAAAAAAAGAAATCAAAGAACATCCTGATTATTATGTCGACTTCGATATCCCATGGAGTTTTAGCCTGACCTATAAATTCGATTACGGGAAGGACTGGAATGGAAATTATTCGGAGCGGGTCAGCACAATTACCCAGACTATTAACTTAAACGGCCAACTTAACCTCACTCCAAAATGGAAAGTCACAGTAGCCACCGGATGGGATTTTACTCATGGGGAACTTTCTTTCACTTCAATTGATCTATATCGTGATCTGCATTGCTGGGAGATGAAATTCGGCTGGATCCCCAAAGGACCTCAGCAGAGCTGGAATTTTTCGATTAATGTCAAAGCTTCAATTCTGCAGGATCTGAAACTGACAAAGAAAAAAGACTTCATGGACTATACTCAGTAACTATAGATCTACACTTAACTCTTGACAATTAACAAATTTACATTGATCCTAAACCATTAAACTTATGAAAAGAGTCATTTCTACTGATAAAGCTCCAAAAGCCATCGCAACATACAGTCAGGCCGTAGAATCTAAAGGGGTGTTATACATCGCCGGCCAGATCCCCATTGACCCAGCAACTGGAAAATTAGTTGAAGGAGGAATCGCTGAGCAAACAGAACAGGTGTTGAAGAATATTGGAGAAATACTCAATGCTGCAGGTTATTCCTTTAGGGATGTTGTCAAATCAACCTGTCTATTGACTAACATGAGTAATTATGCTGATATGAATGTTATTTATGGCAAGTATTATTATGAAAATTCACCTGCTCGCTCAGCATTCGCTGTCACCGGATTACCTTTGGGTGCCCTAGTTGAGATTGAAACCATTGCATGCAAGTAATCCTATTTGGGTGCAGTTCTCACCAGGATAAGCGCGATTATACCAAAAAGGATGTTTGGAAACCATACAGCCAGCAGGGCAGGAAAATTTCCAAAAGTCGCAAACACTGTGAATACTTGCATAAAAAGAATATAAAGGAATGTCAAAGCTAGTCCGAAGCCCAGATTGAACCCGATGCCTCCCCTTACCTTCCTGCTGGAAACTGCAACTCCGATGAGTGTGAGTATGATTGTCGCAAAGGGGTAGGCAACCCTTTCGTATCCCTTGACTTCATACTTAATAAGATCAGGGTCCCCCCTTAATCGCTTCATTTTTATGTGGTTTCTGAGTGTAAAGAAATCCATAATGGAAACCTCTTCAATATCTTCCATAAAATCAGCAGGTCTGAGTCCAAAATTTGTATCCAGTCTACTTCCTTTATGCATGTTCTCCGTCATCGTACCTAAACTTCGAGAAAAGTAGTTCTTAAGTGTCCATTTTGACCGTATGCTGTCCCAAGAGGCTTCTTCTGCAGAGATTTTATAGACAAGTTCCCTGTCTTTGAACTTTTCCAGTGAAAATTTCCATCCTATTTTTATCTTTGTATTAAAATTCTCCAGGTAGAGAAATACTCCAGGACTTACCTGTTTATGGATATTCATATCATTAAACTGCTTTGCATCTTTAATATAACGCTTCTCAAATTCAAGTTCTCCCCGATTGGTATAAGGAATAACAAAATTGCCTAGAAGAAATGACATCAGAGCGAGCATAGCTGCAGCAACCATATAAGGAAGCAACATCCTTCGGAAGCTGATACCACTGCTTAGTATTGCAACGATCTCAGAATCAGAAGCCATCCTAGATGTAAAGAAAATAACCGCAATAAAGACAAAAAGATAACTGAACAGGTTAACGAAATGTGGAATAAAATTCAGGTAATAGTTAAAAATTATTGCTTTGACCGGGGCATCATGCTTCAGAAAATCGTCAATGTGCTCAGAAACATCGAAAACAATAATGATAAAGACGAGCAGGATAATAGAAAAGAAGAAGGTTCCGAGGAACTTTTTGATAATATAAAAGTCAATGGTCCTCAAACCAGTCAGCGCAGGTTGAAATAGCTTTCTGGTATTCATCAAAGCCTCCTCATTAGTTGTTTCACCATTATATTCTTCCATTCACAAAATTTGTCCTCTACAATCTTAATCCGGGCTGTTCTCATTAGCCACATGTAAAATCCGAGATTGTGTATCGTTGCAATCATGGCTGCCAATATCTCTTTTGAAACAAAAAGATGCCTTAAATATGCTTTTGAGTACTCGTGATCAGGAAAAACTTCACCCTCTTCATCCAACGATGTAAAATCATCTTTCCATTTAATATTCCGGATATTGATGATACCATTCCTGGTGAATAGCATTCCATTCCTACCATTACGGGTAGGTATGACACAGTCGAACATATCAATACCCAGGGCAATGCTCTCCAGGATATTTGCAGGTGTTCCCACACCCATAAGGTATCGGGGTTTATCTTGTGGCAGAATCCGGCAAACAAGATCAGTCATCTCGTACATTGTTTCAACAGGTTCACCAACTGATAAGCCACCGATAGCATTGCCATCAGCGTTCTTTGAAGCGATAAACTCAGCAGATCTCATTCTCAGATCTGGAAATACACTTCCCTGCACAATCGGAAAAAAACTCTGAGGATAACCATAGCCACATTCGGTTTGATCGAAATGATTGATACATCTGTCCAGCCAACGATGTGTCATTTCCATTGATTTTTTAGCATCCATCTGCTCGCAGGGAAAAGGAGTACATTCGTCGAACGCCATAATAATATCGGCGCCAAGGCTTCGCTGAATTTCGATAGTCCGTTCCGGTGTAAAGGTATGTTTGGAACCATCTATGTGAGACTGGAAAACTACTCCTTCGTCTGTGAATTTGCGAATATCCGACAAGGAATAGATCTGATAACCACCACTATCGGTTAACACAGGACGGTTCCAACCGTTAAACTTCTGTATCCCTCCTGCTTTCTCGATGATATCAGTTCCGGGACGAAGGTAGAGATGATAAGTATTTGCAAGTAATATCTGTGATTTAATATCATCTCTCAATTCTTTTATATGAAGTGCTTTGACAGCACCTGCGGTTCCGACAGGCATAAAAACCGGAGTATCCACCATCCCATGCGGTGTATTGATTACCCCTGCACGGGCATAAGAATCGGGGTCAGAATGTACAATTTCGAACTGCATGGAAGAAAAACAGGCGCGACCTTCTTATGTAAAAACCTTCAGATAAAAGGTTTATCAAATTTTGCACAAAGGTAGATTTTATTCGATTAATATGAATATTTTTGTACTCTCATTCCTGTTAAATGATGTTAAATGCTTAGCGACTTCATCGTTCCCTGTGGGATTCAAATTGTCATTCTTTCGATTTTCCTTTTCCTGTTCCTAGTCCAGATGTTCTTTTACGGGTTTTTCTTTTTAAAGCTCGCCAATTATCATGAAACTCCATCACACTTAAAAAGTGAAGGCGTTTCAGTGGTCATTTGTGCCAGAAATGAATACAATCAATTAAAGGAAAATCTTCCGCTTGTTCTGGCGCAGGAGTATCCCCGCATTGAGGTCGTAGTGGTAAACCACGCCTCGGAAGATGAATCTTCGGATCTTCTTTCAAACATGGCTAAACAATACACAAATCTTAAGATCGTCGAGATCAAAGAGAATCTTAACTTCTTTGATGGAAAAAAATTCCCTCTTTCCATTGGGATCAAATCAGCGACTTACGATATTATCCTTCTAATCGATGCTGATTGTAAGCCTGAAAGTCCGCATTGGGTCGCACATATGGCTGACGGTTTTTCAAAAGGCAAGGAAATTGTCCTGGGTTATGGATCGTATACTTCCAAATCCGGTCTTCTGAATCGTCTGATACGTTTTGATACCGTAAACATTGCAATGCAATATCTTTCCTTTGCACTTGCAGGTATTCCTTATATGGGAATAGGAAGAAACATGTCATACAGGAAAACTTTGTTTTATGAGAAAAAAGGATTTACTTCTCATTATGATATTTTGTCAGGTGATGATGATCTATTTATAAATCAGGCAGCTACTCATAGAAACACACAAATTATAATAAGCCCTGAAAGCTTCACACGCTCACAGCCAAAGAAAAGCTTTAAGGAATGGTGGACACAAAAGAAAAGACATCTCTCAACAGGTAGGTACTATCGATGGCCTCATAAGCTTTTACTTGGATTATACACTTTCAGTACGGTTTTCTTTTATTTTCTTTTTGGTTTGCAGCTTATTTTGAATTATACTATCTTTACAGTTCTAGCGTTATTTCTTTTCAGGTTAGTCATTCAACTTTCCGTTTTTCGTAAGATATTGGCACGCCTTAAAGAAAAAGGCATATGGTTAATGGTTCCATTCTTTGAAATTATTCTGATTTTGATCAATTTCACAGTAACGGTTTCTACTTTCAAAACAAAAGAATCCAAATGGGAGTAACCTCACACCTCACAGAAAAGGCCAAGCGTGATTATATTCTTGTCCAGCAGGCAATCAATCATGGTGATCAAAAAGCCTATGCGGAATTACTTAATAATTACCGGGATTCTCTTTATTTCATGCTGCTTAAGATGACCAATAACCAGTATGATGCTGAAGATCTTACAATAGAAGCCTTTGGAAAAGCATTTAAAAATCTTCATCAATATACCATTGAATTCGCCTTCAGTACCTGGTTATTCAGAATTGCTGCAAATAATTGTATAGATTATCTTCGTAAACGAAATCGTATTCAATATACTTCCGGCCTCAGCAGTGAAGGAGAAGAAACTGAAGAGTCTCCTACAAATCTGCCCAGTACAAATCCGGGACCTGAGGAGATGATTATTGCAAAACAGAAAATCCAATTAATGCGGGATGTGGTTGAAAAACTCAAACCACACTACAAGACTCTGGTCGAGATGCGCTATTTCAAAGAACTCACTTATGAAGAAATTGCATTGGAACTTAACCTTCCTCTAGGTACCGTCAAAGCTAAATTGTTCCGGGCTCGTGATTTCCTTTATAATATTCTTAAGGAATCAGAAGGTAAGATATAAATTAAGGTAACTACATACCAGTTAGGACAAAGAATTTTTAACTATATGAATAAATTTTTTGATAAACTATATCAATGAATTTTTGTATTTCCACTTCATCTTGTTTAGCAATAGTATTTACTAGTGCGGATCCCTTTTTCTTTTTATTGAAAGAATTAACAAAATTCTTTGTTGCCATATTAAACATTTCTGCAATTTCGTTTCTATCAAAACCCTCAATCTTTTTTATAACTTCAAAAGTATAACAGATAACTATTTCAGAAGTAATAATCGGGTTTTGAGTAGAAATTTTGCCACACACCCTAAGAAAGATTATTATAGGAATAGCCCATTCCTTTTTTGTCAGTTCTATTACTGGGTCATAGCTTATTAAAAGAGGAATCGAAGCATCAATTAATGTTTCGTGATTAATTTTTGGCTGTTCCTCTTTTTCTTCGATGTACTTTATCTTTTCCATTTTTTGTTTTTTTGTTTAATATGTGTGCTGTATAATATAGTACAATAATACTAAATAAATTTGTATCATTGTACTGAAAATTAAGTATTAACCATAAAATTTACGATATGGATCACGAATTTTTAAAAGTAAATGTTGGAAAAAATGTTGCTAGAACGTACACCTCATACACTATTTACGTTCCAATCTGCAATATTGCATATATTACACCCCCAACGCCACAAACTAAACATTATTCCATAACGTTAAAACCTGATATTAAGGAAAATTACTGTACTTATACTGCCATTATTCCGGAGGATATTCTAAAGAAATTGGTATTGAATCTTTAATCCAACGTAATAACGTGTTAACGGCTGTTTTAACTTGTTTATAACTTTTCCCGTTGGTAAGAGGTAACATTTGTGTAGCTAAATCACTGGCTATTTTTTGATTTTCTTCCTCAGAACAATCAATTATCTTTACTTTTGACATGATACAACTTGTTTTTGTTAGACAAATAAACTACCTTTGGACTGTGTTTCCCTGGCAGGAATTACAATCCATCTAAAAAAAACAAGTCGGTCTTTGCCCCGGCCGAGAGGGTGGGATATATATCCTTCGTAAATATACTGTAAAAATCAACAACTTACAAAATTGTTGAAAAATATTTTGGTTTTTAGTTGACAACTGCCAACTAATGTATTATATTTGCAGAATGAAAACGAACATTAACAACCTGAAAACCATTAAAAACTTTGCACTTCAGAACAATGTTACCGCTTCCTATATCTATAAACTGATAAAAGAAGGAAAGATGAAACCCGTAATAATTGACGAGGTTCAATTTATTGATATGTCTGTATATTCAGCACTTCCAAAGAAGTGATATATTTTTTTATCTATATAGTTGATAGTTATAAACTCTAAACTTAAATGAAAGCAGAAACACAATTTACAAACCTTTACGATTTACGGGAGTATTTCAGTAATGAAACTATTTGCAGAACCTATTTAGAGGAATTTAGATGGAATGGTAAGCCCATTTGTCCTTTCTGTAATAGTGAGAAACCGTATAAATTAGCAGACGGGAAAACTTACAAGTGTTCAAACAAGGATTGTAGAAAGAAATTTACTGCATCCGTTGGAACGATCTTTGAAAATACAAAGATTCCCCTTTCTAAATGGTTTACGGCTATGTATCTCGTTACTTCTCATAAGAAAGGTATAAGTAGCTTACAGCTTCACCGTGATCTCGGAGTAACTCAAAAAACGGCTTGGTTCATTAATCACCGCATTCGTGAAATGTTAAAGGATAAGGCCCCTGAATTATTGGCCAATATGGTCGAAGTAGACGAAACCTATGTAGGAGGCAAGGAAAAGAATAAACATAAGAGTAAAAGAGCGAAAGGCACTCAGGGAAGAAGTACCGAAACTAAAACAGTAATGTTTGGAATCTTGGAACGTGACGGAAAAGTGATAGCTCAAAAAGTACCGGACGCCAAAAGAAAAACTTTACAAGATATAATAAAAGCAAAGGTAAAAGAAGGTAGTACCGTGGTAAGTGATGAATGGAAAGGATATAACAAGCTTCCTGAGAAATTTAAGCATTTAAGAGTTAACCACAGTCAGGATATTTTTGTAGCAGGAATCGCACACACTCAAAGTATAGACGGTTTTTGGAGCCTGTTTAAACGTGGAATCTTTGGTATTTACCACAACGTTTCAGAAAAGCACATAGACAGATATGTTACAGAATTCGCACAACGTTACAATACAAGGACAACAACGGAAACGGAACGGTTTAACTTCTTCCTTTCTCAATGCGAAGGAAGGCTGAAATACAAGGATTTGATCAAAAAAGTAGGTAATGTTTGAATTTTGTAACTTTGCAATAAATAACAATGCCGGCTATAATGATCACCGGCATTGTTTAAAGTTGCTAACATATAGTTCCCCTCTGTACTAATGAGGCATTCAGAGAGGGCTATTAAAAACAGTGGATATGTTTACACCCTACTGTTAGCTCCTATCGGGCCGCGAAACCCAATATTTTTTAACTATTTACTTGACTTTACAACATAAATCACTATCTTTGCGACAATAAAGCACCCGGTAGGAGCCTCGAACTCCTTTTTACTGATTAAAGGTCAGTCGTACTATGCCAATTATACGAACCGGGTAACTATAAGTTAAGATTTCAGGAACCAGCATCAACTGGTTCCTTTTTTTATTGATTTAATTTTAATTCTAATTCCTGTGCCTCCTTTATTAATGGATGAATAAAATATTCTTCTTTCGGTTCATTTTTTTCGTTTAACCAGTCAAGACGTCCCCAAACCGAATCTTTTATTGACGCACTGAATTGATACTTTGCAATTTTCCCTTTTCTTCTCCAGTATGACAATATTGATGAAATTTGAGTTTTAAATGCCTCAAATTTTTTATCTGAATTTATTTCCTTATGATATTTTGGCAATAATTCTATTGCCATCCGTGAAATTGCCTCTGAGATCGTAAACCTTTCAATTCGTCCCAAAACTATTAATAAAACAGTATTTTTAAGAGAATCATTTAATGTTTTTTCTTTAGCTTGTACTTCAGATCTAAGGATTGGTGAAGTGTTTTCAATTAAACGATCAAATTGATTTACAGGCGTTCTCTTTTCTTTAAAATATTGTAAAGCAACCTCAATGTTAGTAATATCAATGTCTATTTCGGCTCTTTTCTTTTTGAGGGTTTCAATCTCCTCATAAAGCCCATTTATAATATTATCTTTATCCATTGAACTTTATTTTTGTAATAACAGGGCAAAGATAATAAAAAGCGCAAGCAAAAGCAAGGAGAAACACAAGAAAAGTTGTAAACAATTAATAAACTAATATCCCTATTACTGAAACATATTACAAGGTAATACAATTTAACCGTCATTTATCACGCAAAATTAACGCAAATAACACGCAAAAGTGAAACACAAAAACAAGACTTATAAATACTTATTATTTTTATCTGTTAATAAAATATTGCATAAGATGGTGTACAATATTGTAGTATTTCTTAAATTTGAATTATGAAAAAGAAAAATGAACAACCCCTGAAAGTAAACACAACTTTCGAGGAGTTAATGAAGATTACGACAAAAGGAAATCCGGTATCAAATAAAGATCGCAAAAAAATGATAAATCTTGATTGGATTGGATGGACCGATAGTCAATGGAGCCAACTTTTTACCTTTGATATTGACGAAATTAATGAAAATATTTTTGGTGTTCTACTTATTTGGCAAAAAGGATCTGGTGTATACATCTGTACCGGACAAGGAAATATTAAAGATTCCGTTTTTTATTATAAACGATATTTGACAAATTACGTTAAAACGGTTCTATTTGTTGCATGGGCAGAAGCAAAAAGTAGTCAGGTTAATGGCATTGAGGCATATTTAAACAATCGATGTAAGCCGATCATGATTAAAAAATTTCCAGGTGTAACGCCTATAAAAGTAAACTTACCAAACGAATTTTAATCATTCTTTCAAAACTTCATTAAGTTTTCCCTTGTCCTAACTGGTATGTAGTTACCTAAATTAATTTTAATAATTTGTTCTTTAGTATGGATTTACAGGAATTTAAACATTGTATTCTCACCGGTATCCCTGATGTACTTCCAGCCTTACAACCTTATGACAAGGACGTCAATCATGCACCTGTCAGAAAAGATATTCTTACCGATAATGAGAAAAGACTTGCGCTTCGTAATACCTTACGTTATTTTGATAAAAAACATCATGCTATCCTGGCATCTGAATTTGCCAGAGAATTAAAGAAATTTGGTAGAATTTACATGTATCGGTTTCGACCTACATATGCAATGTATGCCCGTCCTATCCGCGAGTACCCACACAAATCTGTTCAGGCTGCAGCTATCATGCTGATGATTCAGAATAATCTAGACCCAGCAGTTGCACAGCATCCGCATGAACTAATAACATATGGTGGTAATGGCGCTGTTTTTCAGAACTGGGCTCAGTACCTTCTAACCATGAAGTACCTTGCTGAGATGACTGACCAGCAGACACTTGTAATGTATTCAGGTCACCCCATCGGATTATTCCCTTCTCATAAAGAAGCACCGAGAGTGGTTGTGACCAATGGTATGGTCATTCCAAATTATTCTTCTCCAGATCATTACGAGAAGTTCAATGCACTTGGAGTTTCACAATACGGGCAAATGACTGCCGGCTCATATATGTACATAGGTCCGCAGGGAATCGTTCACGGAACGACGATAACAATTATGAATGCAGCAAGGAGAAAAGCAGAGAACTCGATTGCGGGAAAGGTATTTGTTTCTTCGGGTCTAGGTGGAATGTCGGGGGCACAAGGGAAAGCTACAGTTATTGCTGGCGCCATAGGTGTGATTGCAGAGATTAATCCAAAAGCTGTCAAGAAACGTCTGGACCAAGGATGGGTGAATGAAGTATTTACTGATCTGAACTCACTATTGGAAAGAATTCTCAAGGCCAAAGAAAAAAAAGAAAATGTAGCCCTGGCTTATCAGGGCAATGTTGTAGATCTATGGGAAAAGTTAGCAGAAAATAAAATAAAAGTGGATCTTGGGTCAGATCAGACCTCCCTGCATAATCCCTGGTCAGGAGGTTATTACCCAGTCGGGCTCACTTTTGAAGAATCCAATGCGTTGATGGTTAATGATCCAGCCAAGTTTAAAAAGATGGTTCAGGCATCATTGATAAGACAGGTCAATGCCATTAAGAAGTTGGCTACGACAGGTATGTATTTTTGGGATTATGGTAATGCCTTTCTTCTCGAAGCATCCCGAGCTGGTGCAGATGTCGTGAATGATGACGGGACATTTAAATATCCTTCCTATGTGCAGGATATCATGGGCCCCCTTTTCTTTGATTATGGATTCGGACCTTTCCGTTGGGTGTGTACATCAGGAAAACCTGCTGATCTTGAAACAACTGATCGGATTGCAACAGATGTACTGGAAGATATATTATCACATGCATCCGGGAGGATTAAAAATCAGCTTAAAGATAATATTCATTGGATCAAAGAAGCCGGTGAGAACAAATTGGTTGTAGGTTCACAGGCACGTATCCTATATGCCGATTGTGAAGGGCGGATGAAAATAGCAGCAGCCTTTAACGAAGCAGTTCGTAGTGGTAAGATTACTGCCCCCGTTGTTATCGGACGTGATCACCATGATGTTTCTGGCACCGATTCCCCTTTTCGGGAGACCTCCAATATTTATGATGGTTCGCAATTCACTGCTGATATGGCCGTTCAGAATGTCATAGGTGACAGTTTTCGTGGTGCTACCTGGATCTCAATCCATAATGGAGGTGGCGTAGGCTGGGGTGAAGTGATAAACGGTGGATTTGGGATGGTCCTTGATGGAACTTCAGATGCTGATAACCATCTGAAGATGATGCTTCACTGGGATGTCAATAATGGAATTGCACGCCGTGCCTGGGCTCGTAATGAAGAAGCTGTCTTTGCTATCAAACGGGCAATGGCTGAAGAACCGATGCTTAAAATAACGATTCCCAACCTGGTTGATGATAAATTAATTGATTCCAGTGATCTAGCGAACCTTTGACCTGATTATTAGAAAGAAATAAACCAGCAGTGTTTTATCTCATTTGAAAAAATAGTGGTGAAAGGTCATTTTTCTCCTGATTCGGGAAATAATATCCTGACCTCTCTAGACTTTGAAAACCTTTCATACCTGCGCTAATATTCTGAGCAAATGTCTATGCCTGACTTAGATAACCATTATCATAAGAAATTTACTGTTTTAAGTAGGAGACTACCGTCATTCCCAATAGCGCATCAAGATTCTGATCACTGATTTCCAAACATTTTTTGTATCAGATCTCCGCATTGACTATGTCATCTTTATTAAGGTAACACCGACCTAGGTCAGCGTGAAGCAAAAGATTTTCCGGGTTCATTATTAATCCCTTGAGATTGATCATAATTGCGCTATCGGGCTCGTTCTTTTTACAATATATTAAACTCAAATTGTCACAGGCAGAAGCATATTTCGCATCGAGGTTGATTGCATTTGAGAAATCTGGTAGGCTTTGTCATACAGTTTCAATCTCCATATGCGACTCTCCGATTATGGTATATCATTTTATAAATTGGTTCAAGCTCGGTGGCTCTGCTGAAATCGGAGACTGCTTTCTCAGTCTGACCAAGATCTCCGTATACAATTCCCTACTGCATATGAAACCGCATATCTTGGATTTATGATCATTGTCTCCGACAGATCAAGAAGTACGCTATCAAATTGCCCTTCAGTAGAATAATAGATCCCCATGTTATTATAAGCAGCAACGTTTTGATGTGGTAATTTCTCAATAAACTGTGTCCATTCACTGTTTTTCCAAATCTCATAACGAATGTAAGTCAGAAAAATGGATACAAAAATAAGTTGCACGTAAAATTTAAAAATCTTTGTTTTTGTCTAAATATATGTATAAATTTACTGCATGTAATATAGCTCCATAAGGGTCCGGGACCATTCCCGGCTATTAATACCATGCCAAGATGAAAAAGATATTCTTTTTATTCAGCAATCTTTTATTGATCCTGATGGTATCATGCAATCACAAACTTAATTATCCAGTCACGAAAAAAGTTGATGTTGTTGATAATTACTTCGGAACAAAAGTTGCTGATCCATATCGCTGGCTCGAAAACGATACTTCTGCTGTTACTGCAATATGGGTAAAAGAACAAAATGAAGTAACAAACCGTTATCTTTCCAAGATCCCATTTCGTGAAAAGATCCGGGAGAAATTGACTAAGATATGGAATTATCCAAAATATGGTGTACCATTCCGGGAAGGGCCTTGGTATTTTTACACAAAAAATAACGGACTTCAGAACCAATCGGTTCTTTATCTTCGTAAAGGACTGAATGGTACTCCCAGGATCCTTCTTGATCCGAATACCTTTTCTCCTGATGGAACTATTGCACTAGCGGGGTTATCTGCTTCCCACGATGGAAAATATCTTGCATACAGTATTGCCCGCAGTGGATCGGACTGGAATGAGATCTGTGTTTTGGAGATCGGATCGGGTAAAGTAATACCCGACACTCTTAAATGGATAAAATTCTCAGGAATGGCGTGGCAAAAAGACGGTTTTTATTACAGCAGATATGAAGAGCCCAAACAAGGTGAAGAACTGACAGAAGTAAACAAGAATCAAAAAGTCTATTACCATGTTGTCGGAACGCCTCAAAAGGATGATCGTCTGATTTATGAAAACAAGAAATTCCCTGAACGCAATTATCATGCTCAAGTCACGGAAGACGAGCATTTTCTCATTCTCTACGAATCAGAAACCACCACTGGCAATGCCATCTGGTATCAGGATCTCACCCTGAAAAAGGCTGCGTTTAAGCTCCTGGCACCGGGCTTTGAGAATGATTATAGTGTGATAGGCAATTTACAAGATAAATTGATTGTCATGACCAATCTCAATGCTCCAAAAATGAAACTAATATTGATGGATCCTACAAAACCAGATACAACTAACTGGAAAACCATCATTCCAGAACGTGATGACGTACTGAAGGCAGCAAATATGGCAGATGATAAAATCATTTCTACTTATATGGAGAAAGCTATTAGCAAGGCATTTGTTTATAATCTCAGCGGGAAATTTCTTTATGAGATGGAATTGCCAGGTCTGGGTACATTGACTGGAATAAGCAGTAAAGCAGAGGATAAAATTGCTTTTTATGGATTTAGCGGGTTTCTTTATCCTTCAACAATATTCAAATACGATGTGACCAATAATAAATCGACCATCTATAATGCCGCTGAAATTGACTTTAATCCTGATGAATATGAAACCACTCAGGTTTCCTATCTGAGCAAAGACAAGACAACCATTACTATGTTCATTGTCAATAAGAAAGGTATCAAACTAGATGGGAATAACCCAACCCTGCTATATGGGTATGGCGGTTTTAATATCTCATTGACCCCCAGTTTCAGCATCAGTCGTACCATTTTCCTTTCAAACGGGGGAATATATGCTGTTGCGAACATTCGGGGAGGCGGAGAATATGGTGAAAAATGGCATCAAGCCGGCATGAAGGAGAAAAAACAGAATGTATTCGACGATTTTATTGCTGCAGCCGAATATCTTATCAGTGAAAAATATACAAGCCCAGAAAAGCTTGCCATAATGGGGGGATCCAATGGCGGATTACTCATTGGTGCTTGTATGACCCAGCGTCCTGAACTGTTCCGGGTTGCCGTACCAGAGGTTGGTGTGATGGATATGCTACGCTACCAGAAATTTACGATTGGCCGTTCATGGGTAAGTGATTTCGGAACCAGCGATACAAAGGAAGGCTTTGATTACCTGTACAAATATTCACCTCTGCACAATCTTAAAAAGGGTGTAAAATATCCTGCAACCCTAGCAATTACTGGTGACCATGACGACCGGGTAGTTCCTATGCATACCTTTAAATTCATTTCAACCTTACAGGAATACCAGGCAGGAGATAAACCTGTCATTGTTCGAATTGAAATCAATGCCGGCCATGGTAGTGGAAAACCAACAGCAAAGGTTATCGATCAGGATACAGATATTTGGTCATTTGTGATGTATAATCTTGGAATGACGTTAAAATGAGTATCTCTAATAGGGGATGTGGAATTTGGAACAAATATTTTCTAATTGATAATCAGTATTATAAGCCCTTTACTGAAAAAATATTCAAAAAACGTATCACCTTTTCAAATTTCTCCGATTAATGTCAAAAGATGTGAATCATGATTCATTATTCGGATGAAAAAATCATAAGTGATATACGAGAAAATCGTGAAGGTAGTATTTCCTACCTTTATAAAGAATTCTTTGCGCTTATCAGATCCATTGTCATTAAAAATTCCGGAAATAACGAAGATGCTGAAGATGTTTTTCAGGATGGTCTTATTGTTTTGTTTCAAAAGATCCGCTTAGAATCCTTTGAACTTAATTGCAGCCTTAAGACCTTCTTTTTCTCTGTTTGCCGGAATATTTGGTTGCAACGCCTAGATCGTAAGTGGAGGTTACATTACCAGGCTGACTTTGTTAAAGAATCTGCCGATATGTATGATCCCAATTCGTCCGGAATTGATGAAGAGTACCTAGAGAAGATCAGGCTCTGTCAAACGCATATTCTTGCACTGCCAAAGGACTGTCAGAAAATCCTCATGATGTCTTTCGCCAAACAT
>JBEKQA010000027.1:0-23044 GCA_049520195.1 Bacteroidales bacterium | reverse complement strand
CGGAGGTGTAACTTCGGCAGTAACAGGTGCAGTTACAGGAATTACTTTTTCAGGGGACGGAGGGGTTTCTTTCTTTTCTTCGGTCACTACAGGTTGAGATTCCTGTTGTTTTGTGACTTCCGGTTTTACTTCAGCAGGTTGTTGTTGCGGAGGCGTAACTTCGGCAGTAACAGGTGCAGGTACAGGAACTACTTTCTCAGGGGATGGAGGGGTTTCTTTCTTTTCTTCAGTCACTACAGGTTGAGATTCCTGTTGTTTTGTGACTTCCGGTTTTACTTCAGCAGGTTGTTGTTGCGGAGGCATAACTTCGGCAGTCACAAGTGCAGGCACAGGAACTACTTTTTCAGGGGATGGAGGGGTTTCTTTCTTTTCTTCAGTCACTACAGGTTGAGATTCCTGTTGTTTTGTGACCTCCGGTTTTACTTCAGCAGGTTGTTGTTTGGGAGGCGTAACTTCAGCAGTAACAGGTGCAGGCACAGGAACTACTTTTTCAGTAGATGGGGGGGGTACTTTTTTTTCTTCCTTTCTTGCAGGTTGAGTTTTCTGCTGCTCAGGAGGATTCTGAACAGCTGCAATTGCCGGCTGAGAAGTGAGTGCTGGTAAAGGACCTACAACCCTGAAACTATAAATATCGTCCTCCCCTCTCCCACCGGGACGGTTTGCACTGAAAAGACCGACTGAGTCGTTTTTATACATTGCCAGCGCAAAATCATCATAAGAAGAATTAATTGGCTTGCCCAGGTTTTGCGGGATCAACCAGACATTTCCGACTTTCCTGGTCACAAAGATATCAAGACCACCATAGCCCGGGTGTCCGTCAGAGGCAAAGTAAAGATCTCCGTTGTCCGCCATAAAAGGGAATGTTTCATCACCGAACGTGTTTACAATGGGTCCCAGGTTTTCAGGTTTAGACCAGTTACCACTTTCCCTCGATGTCACATATAGATCTGTGCCGCCATAACCTCCCCCGACGTCGGAAACAAAATAAAGGGATTTGCCATCGGGTGACAGCGCCGGATATCCTACTGAATAATCATTGCTGTTAAAGAAAAATGGCTTCAGCTTTGACCATTTATCCCCTGTCTTCGTAGCAGTATAGATTTTCAGCTGATTAGACTGTCCTTCTTCTGCCTCGTCTTTAGATTTGTCGGTACTTTTTATTGTCCGGGTGATAAAAACCTCATTGCCGTCTTTACTAAATGTCGCCGGTCCGTCATTTGAGCCGTTGGTGTACAATTCAGGGATGAGCCTTGGAAGGTTATAATCACCATAATAATCTTCCTGTTGTTTTGGGGTAGCAAACACCAACTTCAGATATCCATGTCCTGCCAAGCCTGATTTCTTTTCTTCCTCGGTTGACATGACCTTGTCGGTAGCGAAAACGACACCTTCATTATAAAATACAGGTCCGAACTCTGAGCTTGCAGAATTCAGATTCCTGGCGTTGTTGACCTCAAAGGCAAATGGTTTCTCGTCCCATGCCATTGCGCTGTCGCAAAAACTGGCATAAATCTTCCCTCTGTGGTCATCAGGCATAAGTGAATCGTATCGAAGGAAGATTGTCTTTGCAGATTCATACTCTCCACAAGCACGTAATGCCTTAGCATAATAAAAATAGGTCAATGGCTGGGTATTTCCCAGTTTTATAGCTTTGAAATACCAGGTTCTGGCATCCTGCATATCATTCTCCAGGCGATAACAGTCAGCCATAAGCAGTGTTGCCTCTGACTTTGTTTTAGGATCAGCCTTTTGAATGAACTGGTGGAGGATTTCGATGGCCTTTGGATAATCGTATTGTGCCATTTCATTTCTTGCTGCCTTGATCTGTCCGGAAGCCGAAATGGACATACCCGCCAACGCGAACAAAGTCAACAAACAAGTGGTAAGCCTCTTTATTGAATTCCTGCTAACCAGATTAAATATCATAAAAAGCTTAATAGTCAGAGTTTTAGTTAAATTTCAGAAAGATGAAATACCTCCATTTTTTGTTTAACCAAAGTACTACTACATATAACACAGGAATAACAATGAACAGAAAAGTAACTAACCAGGTTTTGTTCATTTCTATTCCTCCTGATCCTTATTTATCTAATGTTTTCCCTATGTATGCGTTTGTTTGACGGATATTAAACCTCAAATTGTGAGAAACTGTTCTAATAAATATTTAAAAGACCTTGCAGGATTTAAAAAAAATCGTAATTTTGCGCTCCTTAATTGAAATAAAATGACAAAGAGAACATTTCAGCCATCTAACCAGAAAAGAAAGAACAAACACGGTTTCCGTGAGAGAATGTCAAGTGCAAATGGTCGGAAGGTATTGGCTTCCAGAAGAGCTAAAGGAAGAAAAAAACTTACAGTTTCTGACGAACCTATGGATCAGAAATAATTATTTTGTTTTGAATTCAAACAATTTTCTTATTTCGTTTTAAGAAAGAAGGTAATTTAGCAATTATCTTCTTTTTTTATTATTGGACCTTTCATCTGTTTGATCATGAAAAAAATATCATTTAAAAAAATTGCTCCGTACCTCGCAGCTATCGTGCTTTTTATCATCATCACCTTCGCATTTTTCAGTCCATTACTTGAAGGTAAAAAGATTTTTCAAAGTGATATCATGCAATTCCTTGGAATGTCGAAAGAGATCGTCGATTTCAGGAATAACACCGGACAAGAACCTCTGTGGACCAACTCTATGTTTGGAGGAATGCCGGCCTATCAGATCTCTACTAATTATCATGCCAACCTGATAGGTTTTCTTGATAAGATATTTACATTGGGTTTGCCGCATCCGGCCAATCTTCTGTTTCTCTATTTCCTCGGATTCTTCTTCCTGCTTCTGGTTATGAAAGTAGATCCCTGGCTTTCAATAGCGGGCGCGATTGCTTTTGCATTTTCTTCATTTTTCATCATTATTATCGATGTCGGGCATAATTCACAGGCACACGCCATTGGTTATATTGCACCGGTTCTTGCCGGGTTTATACTGACCTTCAGGAAGAAATACATCCTGGGAGGTTTGATCTCCGCAGTTTTTCTTTCACTGGAATTAAAAGCAAACCATCCTCAAATCACCTATTATCTTGTCATGATAGCTGTGCTGCTGGGGATCAGTGAATTAGTCCAGGCAATCCGTTCAAAAGCTTTCAAACCTTATTTTATAGCTCTGGGGATCATCTTCATTGCAGCAGGTTTTGCTCTCGCCACGAATATCACTAGTCTCTGGGCAACTTACGAGTACGGCAACTATACTATCCGGGGCAAGTCTGAATTAACCACCAACAAAGGGAACCGGACTTCAGGACTGGATAAGGATTATGCAACACAGTGGAGCTACGGTGTCGGAGAAACCATGACGCTTCTCATACCCAATTTTTATGGAGGGACCGATCAGAAGCTTGATATAAATTCAAATACAGCCAAGGCCCTCAGGGCAAATAATGTTCCGGAAGAGAATGTTCGTCAATTTGTCGACCAGCACCTGCCGATGTATTGGGGATCGCAACCCTTTACAGCAGGGCCGGTATATATTGGCGCTATTATTTTCTTCCTGTTCGTCCTGGGATTATTGATTGTCAAAGGACCACTGAAATGGTGGTTACTCGCGGCCACGATACTTTCCATCTGCCTGTCATGGGGCCATAATTTTATGTCTCTGACCGACTTTTTCTTCTCTTATGTTCCGGGATATAACAAATTTAGGTCTGTGACCATGATCCTGGTGATTGCAGAATTTGCAATGCCATTCCTGGGAATGCTTGCAATTAAGGAATTCTTCGACAGCAAAGAAGATCCCGGGAAATTAAGGAAGAAACTCTTTATTGCTGCCGGAATAGCAGGCGGATTGGCCCTTCTCTTTGCCCTGTTCTCAGGAATGTTCCTTGATTTTACAAGTGCCGGCGATGCAGCCAGGGCTAAACAATCAGGTCTTCCCGACTGGCTGATGCAAGGTATCCGGCAGGATCGTCAAAGCCTGCTTCAAATGGATGCCTGGAGAACCCTGATATTCATCCTTCTGGCGGGTGCAGTCATGTATTTTACCCTGCTGAAAAAGATCAAAAAACAATATGCATACCTAATCATTGCGGCTCTCATCCTGGTTGATATGTACCCTATCGCAAAACGTTACCTGAACGATGAAAGTTTCAGGTCAAGTTCAGAGATCTCGACACCTTATCAACCTACCCCTGCTGATGAACAGATACTCAGGGACAAGACACTTGATTACAGGGTTATTAATCTGACAGTCAATACTTTCAACGACGCCAGCACCTCTTATTTTCATAAGTCATTAGGAGGATATCACGGGGCAAAACTACGCCGTTACCAGGAGTTGATCGATGAAGGAATAGACAGGGATATCGAAACGTTTGCACGTCATATGAACACAGATAGCACCGGCGTTCTGAATATGCTGAATACAAAATACATTATCGTTCCCGACAACAATCATCAACCCGCAGTTTTTCAAAATCAGAAGGCATTAGGAAATGCATGGTTTGTGAAGAGTTTCGAGGTGGTCGATAATGCTGATGCTGAAATCAATTCCATTCATAAATTCAATCCTAAAGAAACCGCCGTCATTAACAAAAAATTTGAAGATGACCTGAAAGGATTTACTCCCGGCCGCGATACCTCTGATGTTATCACGCTGAACAGCTATGCGCCCAATGATCTTTTATACAGCTACCAATCGAAAAATGACGGGTTGGCTGTCTTTTCAGAGATCTATTATCCAAAAGGATGGAATGCCTATGTTGACGGCAAGCTCACTCCTCATTTTCAGACTGATTATGTTTTAAGGGCGATGATCCTGCCGGCCGGCAAGCATAATGTAGAATTCAAATTTGAGCCGAAAGTTTACCGGACCGGAGAAAAAATCTCTTTGATCAGTTCAATTTTCCTGATACTTGTTGTAATAGCACTTGCTACAGTAGAGATCCGGAAATCGGTTAAAGCCGGATCATGAAAAGAGTGCTGATCATCAGTTATTACTGGCCTCCCAGTGGCGGAGCCGGGGTTCAACGGTGGCTTAAATTCACCAAGTATCTTCGTGAGTTCGGGTGGGAACCCGTGATCTACACGCCGGAGAATCCCGAATCTCCTGATACTGATGAATCCCTTTACAAGGATATCCCTATAGGAGTTGAGATTGTAAAAACGAAGATATGGGAACCTTATAATAGCTATAAAAGATTCATTGGCCAGAAAAAAGAGGATAAAATACAGGCAGGATTTCTTTCGGTAAAAAAGAAAAACCCGGTTACCGAAAACCTTTCTGTCTGGATCAGGGGAAATCTATTCATTCCCGACGCAAGAAAGTTCTGGATTAAGCCATCTGTTAAAGCCCTTCTTAATTATCTGTCAACCAGTCCGGTTGATGCGATCGTTTCCACAGGTCCCCCGCACTCCATGCATCTCATCGCACTGGGATTGAAGAAGAAGTTAAACATCCCCTGGCTGGCTGATTTCCGGGATCCATGGACAGAGATCGACTTTTACCAAAAACTAAAGTTGACCAGGTATGCCGATAAGAAGCAACATTTCCTGGAGAAGGAGGTACTTTCAAATGCTGACAGGGTGACGGTCGTAAGCTGGAATTGGGCACTTGATCTTAACAGGATCTATCCCCGTAAGTATGATGTAATAACGAATGGATTCGATCCTGATGATTTCAATATTTCAAATAATGAGATTACCAGGGCCTTTGAACTTACCCATATCGGTTCATTAAATAAGGACAGGAACCCTGAAAAACTATGGGAGGTACTTGCTGAGATCTGTTCTGAAAATGAAGAATTTAACCACGATCTGAGACTCCGGTTCATCGGGAAATGTGATGTGTCGCTTAATCAATGTCTTGAAAAACAGGGACTTTTAGCCCGAACCAGGCAGATTGATTATATGCCTCATGATGAGGTACTTCGGGAGTCAGCCGGGTCGCAGGTGCTGTTACTCCTGTTAAATAATACACCCAATGTGATGGGGATCGTTCCCGGTAAAATATTTGAGTACCTTGCAACACGCCGGCCAATATTCTGCATTGGCCCGACAAATGGAGACAGTGCAAGAATAATTCTTGAAGCACAAGCCGGTTCGGTTTGCGACTTTGAGGATAAAAATTCAATGAAAAGCACTGTACTTGAATTATATAGCCGGTATAAAAAAGGAATACTTCAGAACCAGGAGGGCGAGATTGATTCTTTCTCCAGGAAAGACCTTACCGGAAAAATCTCGGCCATCCTGAATGAACTATCAGAAGCCAGATAAAAGAAATGACCAGATGAAAATAAAGATCATCAATATCGTTGGGGCGCGGCCAAACTTCATTAAAATCTCGCCGATCATACGCCAGATGCGGAAATCAACAAAGCTTGAACCCATCTTGCTGCATACGGGACAACATTATGACATAGAGATGTCGAAATGGTTTTTCGAAGAATTAGCCATCCCTGCACCTGATATCTCTTTAGAAGTGGGATCTGACACACATGCAAAACAGGTAGCGCGGATTATGGAGCGCTTTGATGATGTTTGTGATCAGCTGAAACCTGATGCCATCCTGGTTGTCGGCGATGTAAATTCAACGATGGCATGCTCGCTGGTTGCTGTCAAGAAAGGGATAAAGGTCATTCACGTAGAGGCAGGGATCCGGAGTTTTGACAGAACTATGCCGGAAGAGATAAACAGGATGGTAACTGACGCTGTTGCCGATATTTTATTACCTCCGTCAAAAGATGCCATTGAAAACCTGTTAAGAGAGGGACATTCAGAAAACAAGATCCATCTTGTTGGTAACATAATGATTGACACCCTATTAGAGTTCCGTCCCCAGATCATGAAGTCGAATATCCTTTCGCAATTGGGGATTAAAGAAAAGGAATATGCGCTGGTAACCCTCCACAGACCCTCAAATGTTGACAATAGTGGGGATTTCAAGCGGATCCTTTATGCATTCGAGAAGATACAGAAACACATCCCCATTATATTTCCAGTCCATCCCAGGACCCGTAAAGTGCTTGAAGATCCCGAATTGAAATCCATAACCGACAACATGCCACAGTTAATTCTTTGCGATCCCCTTGGGTACTTTGATTTCGGCAGGTTAGTCATGGGCTGCAGGATGGTGATCACAGACAGCGGAGGAATCCAGGAAGAATCGACTGTTTATGGAATCCCATGCATTACGATCAGGGAAAATACGGAAAGGCCGATCACCATCTGGCAGGGCACCAATGAGCTGGCAGGGACAGATACCCATAAAATCGTTCATTTCGCCGAACGGATACTGGATGGGAAATGGAAAAAAGGAAGAATCCCCGAACTCTGGGATGGGCATACAGCCGAAAGAATCGTTGATTGTCTTGAGAAAGAATTTTAATATTAGTAAGTATTTATTTTAAGAAATCCTAATGCAATATACCATCACTTCCCCCTCCCTCTTGGGGGAGGGGCCGGGGGTGGGGTCATTAACAAATCAAAATAATTATTATTCAAATTAAGATAATTCCTAAATGAAAAAGATCCTCTTTATAAAACCGGCAAATTACTCCTTCACGCTGAATGATCAGAAGATCTTGGAAAAACATTACAGGGTCAGGCCATTCCTGATCAATCAGAAAAAGGGTGGAGTTTATTTCATCGGAAGGATCGTCAGCATGATATTTTTCATCCTTTTCAATGCCCGCAGAACCAAAATAATGGTCACGTGGTTTGCTGATTATCACGCAGCTATCATGGTCTTTCTTGGAAAGATCCTCAATATAAAAGTCGTGATCATTGCCGGCGGACAGGAAGCTGTTTGTTACCCGGAGCTTAAAAAGGGGGTATTCTATAAGAAGTTCCGTGCAAAATTTGTTAGATTTGCCTTACGCCATGCCGATCTGATCCTGCCAAATCACAAATCCCTTGTATATCATGAAAATTACTATTATGATCCGGCAGGAAAGAAAGACGGGATGAAATATTATGTTCTCGGTTTAAAGACTAAGATCATCGTGATCCCCAACGGAATAGAAACCAATAAATTCTACAGGGAGCCCTCCATTCCAAAAGATCCAAAGATCATTCTCACCGTCGGAACAATGAACAGCGTTTATGATTTTCTGAATAAAGGATTCGATCTGTTTATTGCTTTGGCAAGAAGAAATCCTGACCTGGATTTTATCCTGATCGGAATTAAAAAACAGTTCCTTCCCTGGATTGAGAAGCAATATCCTTTTTATGATATTCCTAACCTGACTGTCATTTACTCATTCTGTCCCCACGAAGTGCTCTTTAAAAGTTACAACAAAGCAAAGGTTTTTATCCAGGCCTCAATTACCGAGGGGATGCCCAATACACTTTGTGAAGCAATGCTTTGCGAATGTGTCCCGGTCGGATCCAATGTTAATGGTATCCCGGATGCCATTGGCGATACCGGGATCATTGTAAAAAAGAGGGATGTTGTTGAGCTCGAGGTTGCCATGCACCGGGCGTTAGAACTAAATACAGGCGTGGAAGCCCGCATCAGGATCAAAGAAAACTTCTCTTTTGATCTGAGGGAGAATAAGTTAATCTCTGCTTTAGAAGGAATTATTTCCGGGTAGCTCTTCTAAGCTGTCATTGGTTATCAATTAATTACATCGTCCTTTCGTCGGTCATTCGCCCAGGGTTCGGCCTTCCTATACCCATCCATAGCCCAACCCAAAATCAACTTTTTGGGCCCATTCACTCCAAAAATGAAAGCTAAATAGCTGATCTTAACCAAAAACAGACTCGCCTGGGCATACCAATCCCCTGTCTGATTTATCAAATTTAAAGAAATGGTTAGATTGTATTCCCCTGCCTTAAAACTTAAACCTTAAAACTTAACACTAACCTCCTTGAAATGGTACTCCGGCGGTTACTAAAGCCTCAACTTTGTTACCAGGTTCATCTTTTGCCAAACTTATCGCCGGTATTTCCTTCTCATTTTCCCATGTCGAAAAATTCACACCCCTCCTCCTGAGTTCCTCATACCCACTGGTATCAATTCCTCTTATCTTTTTTACCCTGTGCCTCAGCATGTAATCCTGGATGGCAAGATTCCATGCATTCTGTAAACCCTTCACCCGCTGCTGGTATTTTGACCGTAATGTCGGATCTATAATTACCTTCTTTGCATAAATAGTTGCATCACTGAAAGTTACATTATTTGCAACCTGCTTCTTGCTTCTCTTCCGGTCCTTCTTGTAAACCGGATACCTCGAAGACACCGTCCGCCCATGGATAACTCTGTAGATTTTATCTTCAAACCTTCCGTGGGTATTCAGAAAAATAATATCAGTGACAAAAGCCATTTGTAAGGGTCCTGGTTCAGCACGCAAAGATATGCACGAAAACCCTTAATTCCTAATATAATTCCGTTTATTTTAAGACCATAACATTTCGTGAAAAACGTCAGTTTCTATAAGCTTTTACCCTAACATCTGTAAAAATCTCAGCAACACCTCAAATTATTTTTCACACACTCATGTCAAAAATCTGCCATTCCGTCTTCTTTAGGCAGGACCAATTTATAATTTTGAATCTGGCTCAGGATTTCAAAGTCAGGAAATAGGAATCAGGATGTGTGAGGAATTTTGGGCTAAATCCTCCCCCTCCCTCTTGGGGGAGGGGGCCAGGGGGTGGGGTCTGGCACATCAAATAATGATTTAGCCAATTTTTGAGGTTGTGAGAAATAACTTTCATAAATAATTCTATGTCGTGGCTTTTCTTTCGCTATTTTTGGCCTGATGAAAACAAGTTATTTCGCGTCAAGAAATTCGATTTATGAAAGCAATCATCTTAGCCGGAGGTAAAGGTACACGGCTGAAACCTTATACTACTGTTATTCCAAAGCCATTGGTTCCTGTCGGGGAAACTGCCATTATCGAGATCCTGATAAATCAACTTAAGAAATACGGCATTGACGAAGTTGATGTTTGCCTCGGGCACTTCTCTGAGATCATCATGGCCTTTCTTGGAGATGGAAGTAAGTGGGGAATTAAGATCAGGTATTCCGTTGAAACGAAACCAATGGGAACTGTGGCCCCCATCAAACTTCTTAGCGACCTCCCTGAGAATTTCCTGGTGATGAATGGAGATCTGCTGACCAATCTCGATTTCAAAGCGCTGTATAACCATCACCTTAAGAATAATTCACTTCTCACTGTTTCAACTTATAACAGAACCTCAAAAATCGATTTTGGTGTGATCGAAACCGAACCCGGTACCGATAAGATCATTGGCTTCATAGAGAAACCCGAATTTAACTTCGAAGTCAGCATGGGGGTCTATATGATGAACAGGAAGATCCTTGATCTTATTCCGGATGACAAACCCTTTGGTTTTGATGATCTGATGATCACACTCCTTCAGAAAAAACAACCCATCTCAATCTATCGCTTCGATGGTTACTGGCTCGACATCGGACGTCCTGATGATTACGAGAAAGCAAATGCTGACATCAAAAAGTTAAAGGTCGAAAAGTAAGTCGTATTTATTTTCAATTATTTATAATTGTCATTCAACAACTTAACATCTCCCTGTTGAAAATTAATTAAAATTTTCTTGCGTTTTTTGAATTATTGAGTAAATTTGTTACTCGATAATCGAGTAACTTTATTACTCATTTTCACGAAAACGCACCCCTATGGAGAATCTTCAACATTGGTATGCCGTTTACACAAAGCCCAGGAATGAAAAGAAGTTAGCAGAAAGATTGAAAGAGCAGGGAATTGAATCTTATTTACCCATAAGGAGAACCCTGAAGCAATGGTCGGACAGGAAGAAGATGGTGGATGAACTTTTGATCTCTTCTTATGTTTTTGTGAATATTTTCCAGCATAATTATTATGAAGTATTAAATACTCCCGGCGCTGTCAGGTATATTTGGTTTTGCGGGAAGCCTGCTGTTATTCCCGAAATTCAGATCCAAACCTTAAAACTAATCCTGAGCCAGGATACGGATATTGATTGTGTTTCCACTACTCTGCCCCACGGAACCCGTGTGAGGGTAGTTTCCGGTCCCATGAAAGAACTTACCGGTGAGCTCCTGAATTATGCCGGGAAGCACAAAGTTGTGATCAGGATTGATCACGTCGATAAAGCATTATTACTAACCATATCTCCGGCGCTGCTGGCGAAGTGTTAAGAATCGTAACGCGTAACGCGGATAGAAGTGAAAGAGTGAAGAGTGACAGAGTAACAGAGTAACAGAGTGACAAAGGGAGTGTGGGAGTAAAGCATATTAGTTATAATTTCTAATTTCTAATTATCCAGGTTCTATTGTGAAGATGGGACTGACCGGGCGAAGCCATAGGAAGCATTGACCCCACCCCCTGAGCCCTTCTCCAAGAGTATTAACCCCACCCCCTAACCCCCTCCCCCAAGAGGGAGGGGGAAAGAACCCACCCGCACACCACACCCACTTAACACTTAACATAAAAATCCTAACCCATAAAACTAAAGCTATGAAGCCACCGCTCCCCTCCCTCTTGGGGGAGGGGTCGGGGGTGGGGTCATAAATCTTAATACTTAACAATCTATCGTGCTCGACACCCTGATCACCAGCAAAACAAGGATCAAATTACTGTTGCGGTTTTTCCTGAACAGTAATACCTCATCGTATTTACGGAACCTGGAAGCGGATTTCGAAGAATCGACGAACTCCATCAGGCTTGAGCTGAATCGCTTTGAAAAGGCCGGTTTATTAATTTCAGAAATGGAACAGAACCGTAAGGTATTCAAGGCCAATACGAAACATCCCCTGTTTCCCGATATCAACAATATCCTCAGGAAATATGTCGGGTTCGACCAGATCGTCGACAAGGTACTCGGACATCTTGGATCGATAAAGCGAGCCTATATCACAGGCGATCTTGCACAAGGGAAAGACGCTAATGAAATCAACCTCTTCCTGATCGGAACTGAACTTGATTTGACTTACCTGGATCATCTTGTCAACAAAACCAAGAAATTGATACACAGTGATATAATATGTACATTGCTGAATGAAAGTGAAGAGAGAGAATTCTTAAAAGATAACCCCGATGCATTTTTGATCTGGAAAGAGCCGGTTTCTGAGCAGGTGATGGGGAATTAACCCAGGCAAATCGACCCCCAAGAGTGAGAGGGAATGAATTAAAAATTAAAGATTAAAAATTAAAACTAATATGCTTTACCCCCACACTCCCTTTGTCACTCTGTTACTCTGTTACTCTGTCACTCTGTAACTCTGTCACTTCCTTCTTAACACTTTCTACGGCGTTCAATATAAAAACAGTAAAAAATGAGAAATAAAAGTCAATCTATTTGTAACGTACTACCAATCAATCAGTACTTTTTATTCTGGGCTTACCTTTTATTTTTTGGGATATTCCTTTCATGGTCGACCGGGTGTACAAAAACTAAAAACATTCCAACAAACTATATCCCCCAGGATCTGAAGGATTGCTTGGTATTCAAGTCAGGTAGCTATTGGGTTTATCTGAATGAGAGCAATGAGACTATTGATAGCAACTATGTTATCGGAGAACCGGTATATTCTGATATATTAGCTGGGTTCGGTGAGACTGATTCATATTCTCAACAATGCAAGACTATTTATAATGGCTCTTTTATCGATTCTGTAATAATCATCCAAAAAAATTATTCAATCTATCTGAATACCTTCTTGTTCTCCGGTTCTGAATCGACCACTTTCATACCAGGACAAATTTCATATATAGGCACAAAGGATACATTGAGAGGCCTCGCTCTCCTTGATACCATGACTATTAATAAAAAACTGTTTCAGAATATCTACGTAACACAATATAGCTCGGTTACAACAAATGGTAAGCCTTACGTCTGTACAGCATATTTCGTCAGGAACCTAGGTTTGATTCGATTCGATTACCACTATAATGGTAATACCACAAGGTGGATCTTGTTGAAATACAAGGCAGTACAGTAAAATCGTAACACGTAACGCGTAACGCGTGACGCGTCTCGCCCTTGACACGCATCATGAAATTTGCGTATAGAAAATCGAGGAATGAGCGTAAAGAATTTCGGGCTGTCTGAGGAACGAAGTGACGAGTTCCCGAAATTTAGCGAATGACGCTGATTTTTAGCAAATTTCATGCAGCGGTGATCTTTCTTTGGTACTTTCTTTGGATGGAAGCCAAAGAAAGTACATAAATGCCCAAATCTTTCAGACCGTCAAAAATATAGTAGTATATAAAATTATTATTCATTCCACTCGCTAAAAGCAGGATAGCAAATTAAAAATCATAAGAAAATAAAACCAATATGTCCCTTCTTGACCAACTCATAAAAAAACAAACGCGCCTCTCCGTTATCGGTTTAGGCTATGTTGGGCTACCCATAGCCCTTGAATTCGCAAAAAAAATCTCTGTCACTGGCTTCGATATAAAAGAAGACCGTGTAGAAATGATGAGGAACGGCACTGATCCCAGCGGGGAACTTCCTCATGAGGCTTTTTCAGGATGTGATATTAAATTCACCTCGAATCCCGATGATTTGAAGCATTGCTCATTCCATATCGTTGCCGTTCCTACCCCTGTAAACAAGCATAACCTGCCCGATCTCAGTCCATTGATAGCAGCAACGCGGACGGTGGGAAAAATCTTAAAGAAAGGTGATTATGTCATCTATGAATCAACTGTTTACCCGGGTGCCACAGAAGAGGATTGTGTTCCGGTGCTGGAAGAGCTGTCGGGATTAAAATTTGTCCGTGACTTCAAGGTCGGCTTCTCACCTGAACGAATCAATCCAGGTGACAAAGAACATATGCTCACAAATGTCATCAAGGTGGTTTCGGGCTGTGATGACGAATCACTGGATATTATTGCGAAAACTTATGAACTCGTGGTGAAGCCAGGGGTTCACAGGGCTCCCACCATCAAGGTAGCTGAAGCAGCGAAGATCATCGAAAACTCTCAGCGTGATATCAACATTGCCTTTATGAACGAGCTCTCCATCATATTCAACCGAATGAATATCAATATCTATGATGTCCTGGAAGCAGCAGGAACTAAATGGAACTTCCTGAAGTTTTACCCCGGACTTGTCGGGGGTCATTGTATCGGAGTCGATCCCTATTACCTCACCTATAAGGCAGAAGAGTATCGTTACCATGCCAGGGTAATCAATGCAGGCCGGTATGTAAACGACTCTATGGGTTTCTATATCGCCAAGCAAACGATCAAGAAACTCAACCGTGCAGGAAAGAATATACTCAAGTCCAGGGTCCTGGTCATGGGCGCTACCTTTAAAGAAGATGTTACTGATATCCGGAATTCAAGGGTTGCTGATCTGATCAATGAACTAAAATCCTACGAAGTCGGTCTTGATGTTGTTGATCCGTATGCAAATAGCGATGAATTAAAGCATGAATATGGATTTGAGTTGCTCGATACGCGTCACGCGTCACCCGTCACGCGTAACGATTCCCCCGCGTTAAGCGTTATGAGTAAATACGATGCTGTAATTGTTGCTGTTGCGCATAAACCCTACTACGATCTGGATGAAGCCTACTTCAAATCCATCCTGAACAAGGACGGGATACTGGTGGATGTAAAAGGAATCTATCGGAAGAAGATTAAGGAGCTTGATTATTGGAGTCTCTAGATCGTGACGCGTCTCGTCCTTGACCCGCATCTTGAAATTTGCGTGAAGAAAATCGAGGAACGAGCGTTAAAAATTTCAGGCTGTCTGAGGAGTGAAACGACGAGTTCCTGAAATTTAGCGAGCGACGATGATTTTTAACAAATTTCGAGCAGCGGTGAGTTTTCTTTGGTACTTTCTTTTGGTGGTAGCAAAAGAATGTACACCACCTGCTTCATAAAATAAACCAAGCCAATTTTCCCTCAACTTCATTCCATTCATCAACCAAAAACATGCAACCCTCACTCCAAAAAAATTACATCATCTTAGGTTCGCTTCACATTCGCTCGACATTCGCTTTAGGTTCGCTCAAGGATTATCCCCCTACCCTTCTTCTTCAGGGAGACATTCAGGGAGGGATCAGGGGTGGATTTTTTCCAATCCCTCCCTGTATAACTACTTGATTTTATTCACTTTTTCACCATCCAGGGTTATTAGGGTATGATTTTTCAACATAAAACTTATTTCAATTTTAAAAACACAACTTCAAAAGTCCAAAACGAACCAAAACGTAAAAGTTAGTTTTTGATTTCGGTTGTAAAACGCAGTATTTGTACAAATTATAAATTTATTCAAGGAATTCATTGTCATTATATGAAGATCAACAAAGGTAGTTCTTAATATTTCTCATTATGAAAACAGCTCTAATTACAGGAATTACAGGACAAGATGGATCCTATCTCGCAGAATTACTATTATATAAAGGTTATCAGGTTATAGGGCTTAAAAGAAGATCTTCTTTATTTAATACGGGTAGAATTGATCATCTATTTAATAAAAACAGAGATGAAAAATCCAATTTCCTCTATGCTTATGCTGATCTAACGGACTCAAGTAATCTTATAAGATTAATTCAGGAATTTAAACCTGATGAAATCTATAATTTGGCAGCCATGAGTCACGTGAAAGTAAGCTTTGATACGCCCGAATATACGGCAAATGTAGATGGAATAGGAACATTAAGAATTTTAGAAGCAATAAGAATTCTTGGTCTGGAAAATAAAACACGATTTTATCAAGCTTCAACAAGTGAACTTTATGGTACATCAAAGACTATTCCTCAGTCTGAAACGACGGCCTTTTATCCGCGAAGTCCTTATTCAGTTGCAAAACTTTATGCATATTGGATTACTGTGAATTATCGTGAAGCCTATAATCTTTTCGCCTCTAATGGTATCATGTTTAACCATGAATCACCATTAAGAGGAGAAACTTTTGTGACACGTAAAATTACACGTGCTGCAGCTAATGTTGCATTAGGATTTCAACATAAACTTTTTCTTGGGAATTTAGATGCAAAGCGAGATTGGGGCCATGCAAAAGATTACGTAAAAGCGATGTGGATGATCTTACAACATGATAAAGCTGATGATTTTGTCATTGCAACAGGGAAATCATTTTCAGTTAGAGACTTTGTCTATAAAGTTTTTAAATTTATTGGAATAACTTTAGCTTTTGAAGGCCAAAATAAAAATGAGAAAGGTATTATATCTGAAATAGATCGATCACTTTTTTATACGAGAGTAGGTAATGATTCATCACATTTAATTCCAGGAAATATTCTTGTGGAAATAGATCCTTACTATTATAGACCAACGGAAGTTGATTTATTAATTGGTAATGCGGAAAAAGCAAAACAAACTTTAGGATGGGAACCAAAATATGATTTAAATATGTTAATAGAAGACATGATGTTAAATGATATAAAGTTGATGAAGAAAGATCAATATCTGCGTGAAGGTGGCTTTAATATTGAACCTCAAATTGAAGATGTAATATGAAAAATATGTCATACAAAGATTTTATAATAGAAAAATCAAGAATTTTACCTGATATTATAATCATAAAACCAGCAATAAGTTGGGATATACGTGGTAATATCTTTACATCATATAATCAAGATTTTTATGATGATGCACTTCCGAAGAAACTAATTTTTAAGCATGATAAGTTTGCTCAATCGAGATTTAATGTCTTAAGAGGGTTGCATGGAGATCACAAAACCTGGAAACTCGTTTCTTGTGTTTTTGGTGAATTATTTGAAGTTGTTGTCGATGTGCAACCAAATTCACTAACATATCAAAAATGGGACGCATTTATATTATCCTCAACGAAATATCAACAAATTTTAATTCCACCAGGGTATGTAAATGGATATTATGTTCAAAGTGATTGTGCAGTCTTCCATTATAAGTTGGCATATGATGGTGAGTACATTGATGCAAATGAACAAATGACCTTCCGGTGGGATGATCCACAATTTAACATTGCCTGGCCATGCAAAGAACCTGTTTTACAGGAACGGGACAAATAAAAGTAGTCATTATACAGAAACGAATATGAACAAAGATAATAGAAATCTGGCCATTAATGGCGGGGATCCGATTTCCAGAAATCCGATTTTGATTCATAAAACATATCTCGACGAAGCCGATTTTGAGGCTGTCAATAAATCCATAAGAAGCACCATGGTCTCTGGCGACGGTCCCGACTGCAGAGAATTTGAGAATAAATTGGCCGAATACCTGGGTGTCAAACACGTACTATTTGTCAACTCTGCCACTACTGCGCTGGAACTGGCTTTCAGGGTAAAGGATTTCAAGGCAGGTTCGGAAGTGATTGTTCCAAATTTTACTTACACCTCCACTGCGTTGGGCGCTTTATACAACAACCTTAAAATCGTATTGGTTGATGTATATTCAGATAACGGCAGTATAAATGTAAGCAAGATTGAAGCACTGATTAATAAAAATACAGTGGCCATTGCTCCAGTTGATTATGCCGGTATACCAGCCGATATGGATGCAGTGAATGAAATCGCAAAAAAACATGGACTTTACGTTGTGCATGATACTGCACAATCTATCGGTTCAGAATATAAAGGAAAAAAAACGGGAAATCAGGGCAATGTTTCAACATTTAGTTTTCATGGAACGAAAAATATTACAACCGGAGAAGGAGGCGCATTAGTCACAAATGATGATACCATAGCAGAGCGAGTAAAAATTCTTCGCGAAAAAGGAACTGATAAATACTCATTTCTCACGGATAATAAAACCCGTGGTTATTATGAATATGTTGATATTGGGAATTCTTATGTGCAATCAAATATTCTGGGGGCCTTGGGAGTAACACAACTGGCTAAACTGGATTGGATGAATGCTAAAAGAACGGAAATAGCAAATTTTTACACCGACAATCTAAAAGACATCTCCGAATTAAACTTCTTGCGCATAACACCTGGCGCATTGCATAACTGGCATTTGTTTGGTATTCTGGTTCCTGCGACTGAAAAATACTGGATTATGGATGCTTTACGTGCCGAAGGCGTTATGAGCAATGTGCACTATACTCCCTTGCATAGAAATAAATTCTATAAGCATTTGGCAACTGATGAACAAATGCCAGGATCAATGAGCTTTTTTAATAGATTATTACGATTGCCGATTTATCCATCTCTTATGCAAAAAGAGAAAGAGTTTGTTGTGGAAGCAGTTAAAAAAGTATTAGAATCATAGTGTTAATTCTGGTTAATTATAATAAAAAAATGAATGATATAATGAAGCTCCTCGCCCCAAGCAGCGAGGTGTCTTTTGACAAATTATTTATTTATCTCTCCCCAAGAGGCGGGGAATTGACCCAAAGAGATTAAAAGTTTAAATTTCCATCAAATGCTGCTGACAAAACTATTGAAAAAGATTCCATGGTTCAGAAAGAAACTGGCCATACTGAACCCTAAACTGAAGGATATTTTATATACTTTTTTTAAAGAAGATACTCCGTTGACATTATTTGATGTAGGTGCCAATACCGGGCAAACCATAGACTTCGCGCTCCGTACCTTTCCGAAAGCCAAAATCTATTCTTTTGAGCCTACACCTCAATTGGTCAGTGACCTGAAAAAAAAGTACCAATCAAACTCCAACATTTTCATTTCTGATCTTGCACTTTCTGACCATGCTGGATTTATTGACTTTCATGTTTCAGAATTTTCTCCGACCAATTCCTGCCTTGAACCTGATAATGAATTGTACGAAAATTTTGACTATAAACTTGCCGGCATATTAAAGAGAAGTAATACCATTAAAGTTGAAACCATAGACCTGGATACATGGTATAAGCAAAATATGAAGGAAGAATCAATTGACTTCATGAAAATTGACACCCAGGGGTTTGAATTCAATGTCATAAAAGGTGGAATAAATATACTGGTGGAACACACAAAAGTGTTGTGTTTTGAAATACAGTATCTTAGCTTTTATAAGAATCAGGTCCCCTTCTACAAAATTTATGAGTTTTTATATGATAACGGATTCATCTATTATTGTCAACTATCAGCTACTCGAAATAATTTTTTTCAGATTCTTGAGTCCGATGTTGTTTTTATTAATACCAGATTCATTAAACCCTTATAATTATTGATTCAATGGTTAAAAGGTTATTTTGGTTAATAGAAGACTTGGTGTGGAATATTCGATGCCGCTATAATTTCTGGTTACATGGCCCTTATGGACTATCAAAAGTCGTTGAAAAAATGCCCTATCGATTTTTAACAAAGTATTTGCGTAAATATGGTGCATCAGTTGGAGAAAAGTGCCGTTTTGAAAGAGGTTTAAATATTCACAGACCAATAGAAAATCCTCCATTTAAAAATCTTTCAATCGGCAATAATATATATTTAGGACATAATACCTTGATTGATTTAACAAAGAAAGTAAAGATCGAAGATAATGTGATTATTGCTTCACGATGTCAGATTTGGACCCATGCAAGTTTTTATGGATCCAATGACATTGACAATCTTAATTATCAAGAAAAGTTAGGTGAAGTAGTGATTAAAAATGCTTCAATGATTTATTCAGGCGTTATAATAATACAAGGAATAACAATAGGTGAAAGGTCCGTAATTGGTGCAGGTTCTATAATAATCAATGATGTCCCTGGGTTTCAATTTTTCGCAGGGAATCCTGCAAAGTTCATAAAAAAATTGAACTGAACTATTCATGAGAATATTTACCCCAAGAATTTCCTGGATTGGAAATTTTAACCAATATTTTAAATCCGGTTTTGAAGGGAACTCCAATTTATTCGAAACAAACAGCAACGAGTTTTCACTTAATAAATTTATTCAAGAATTATTCGATAGAGTAATAATGCTTGTTTAATAAGTAAATTATAGGCTTTATTCCCGTTACTCATTTTATTTAATTTGAAAAACACAACAGCCAAGGCAATAATATGGAGTTTGTCAGATAATTATGCTGGTTTTGCATTAAAGTTTGTTTTTGCAATTGCTATTACACGCCTTCTTACACCTCATGATTATGGATTAGTTGCTTATATGGGATTGTTTTTAGGTATAGCAACGTGGCTATCAGATTTTGGTTTTGGCACTTCACTTATCCAGAAAAAAGATGTTACTGATACTGACTACTCAACAGGATATTTTTTTAATATTTTTTTAAGTTTGTTTTTTTTTATAATTTATTTCATATCTGCACCTTATATTGCTGTTTTCTTTCATGAACCACTACTAAAAAATATAATGAGGGTAACAAGCATCAATCTTATTTTAAATGCGTTGTGTTATATACATATTATAAAGCTTATCAAGTCAATTCAGTTTAAACAGCAAGCAATGATTAATTTTTTTTCTTCAATGATAAGTGGAGCTTTTGGATTAAGTCTTGCTTTGATGGGTTATAATTATTGGGCTTTAATATTTCAAACTCTCAGTGGATCGATTTTAAGAATGTTTGGTTTGTGGTACATAGTAAAATGGGTTCCAATTATTAGATTTAGTTGGTCTTCTTTTAAAAAACAATTCAAATTTGGCTCAAAAGTTTTTATTCAAGGTTTACTTGAAAATATTTTTAACGAAATTCAGTCCCTAATCATTGGAAAAAATTATCAAACGGCAGCTTTAGGAAATTATTCGAGAGGAAAAAAGTTTTATGATTTATTTATAGTTCAAACCGGAATTGCATTTAATATAGTCTTATATCCTTCGATGGTACAGAAAACAGATGAACAAGATGCCCATAAAAAGATGTACATTAAGACTTATGGTTTATTATTCTTTTTTATAGCTCCCATAAGTTTGTTTCTTTTTTTACTATCAGATCAGCTTATAAAAGTTTTATTGACAAATAAATGGATTGGAGCTGTTCCATTTATGCAACTATATTTTATTGCTGGATTTATTTTTTTGCTTTTGTATTTTAATTCCACTACGATATTGTCGGCTAATAAACCGAATGTATTTCTAATTATGGACATAATTCAGAAATTATTAATTGGTATCTCTTTAGTTATCACTTATAAAATTGGTATTTCTGCCATAATTATAGGTTGGCTGATTGCATATTATCTTCATTTTTTTATTTACGAGGTCTTAATGTATAAACTTGGTTTTTTTAACCCCGTTAAATACCATCAGATGATACAGGTTATTATTTGCATTTTGCCTTCAATTATGATATTTCTATGTTCAAGAATGATTATTACTAAACCTATATGGCTCTTGATTTTAAATATAATATTGCAACCTCTATCTTATTTATTTGTTATGTGGTTATGTGGCTTTCAAATATATAAGGATTTTACGACATTAGTTATTCCCTTTCTTTCGAAATTATCTATAAAGAAATCATGAAAATAAAAACTCTAATATTTTTTATAAAACATGTTTCATTTATTAAAACACTGCGGTTTAATTTCAAATATTTGTCTTTAAACGAAGCGATATTGCTTCCGGTATTCATTTCAAGAAAAACGCGTTATTCAAATTTAGGAGGTAAAGTAATAATACAAGCTAATAAGAAAACAATGGGAATGATACAAATAGGATTTGGTAATGTTCCGATATTTGACAGAAGATACAGTAGGACGGTATGGAATAATACCGGAAATATTGTGTTTAAAGGGAAAACATGTATCGGACACGGATCAAAAATTGGGTGTGGGGGGAATCTTATTTTTGGTAATAATACTATAATAACTGCAGAATCTATGATTGTTTGTGACAACGAAATAACTTTTGGAGATGATGTCTTACTTTCATGGGGAATACAAATAATGGATACGGATTTTCATAAGGTAATTATTAACAACAAAATTCAAAATCCAAATGCTAAAGTTGAAATTGGGAATCATACATGGATTGGGAGTAGGGTAACAATTAATAAAGGAGTAATTTTACCAGACAACACGATTGTTGCTGCCGGTTCTGTTGTTACCAAATCTTTTATTGAACAAAACACATTGATAGGTGGCATTCCGGCTAAAGTACTCCGTTCTGATGTGAAGTGGGAAATCTAATGAATATTAAAACAGAAAGCTTAAACACAAGATTAAATCAAACATATTGTTAATGAAAGCACTTCTTTTTGTACCTGAAGTATACTCATTAGCCGAAATGCTTCAGGATGGTTTTGAAGCTAATGGTTGGAATGTGAAAATTGTGGACTATCAAAGTTTGATATCACATGTGATTAATCGTTTTTACGAAAAAACATCAGGATTACCTGATCGAATAACAAGATATTGGAAATCTACTTATTTTAATCTCATCAACAAAAAATACATAGAATATTGCCAACAGGAAAAACCTGATATCATATTTATTTATAACAATCAGTACTTTTTCCCCGAAACCATTGAAAAGTTGAAAAAGTTCTCAAAAATTGTGTTTTTTCTTGGAGATAATCCGCTTTGGAGTACAACTTTTGATTATAACCTGTCAATTTTAAAATATGCCGATTTGGTTTTATCACCCGACAGCCATTGGCAATATGAGCTTGGTTCTATTGGAATACCAAATGTGATATGCGATTATATTGGATACTCCAAAAAACGATTTTTCCCGACTACTAAAATCCCTGAACAAATTAAACTCAAATATAAATCAGATTTGCTTTTTATTGGACGGAATTATATCGATTCTTCAGGATATAAACGAACCCAGTTTTTGAGTGCTTTTGCCGGATTAAATTTTAAAATATTTGGAACTAAGGAATGGAATAAATGGCTTGCCTATTTCCCGGAATTATTTCCCCATTTTAATTTAATGTCAGGACGAATAACTCATGAAGAACTTAATTTTGCATTAAATTGTACCAGGGTGTATCCAATTGATCAAAACACAGGAATTGTAAATGGTATCCATTTACGTGTTTTTGAAGCAATTGGAGCAGGAACTTTGCCTGTAATGGAATGGAGAAAAGATATTGATACTGTTTTTGGAGAATTGCTTCCTGTGATTCGAAATTACAATGAATCCAAAGAAATTGTCTTACCTTTTCTACTGAATGAACAAAGCAGAATTGAAGCGATTGCAAAGCTAAGAGTCCATATTAATAATAATTATACACCT
>JBEKQA010000026.1:0-23185 GCA_049520195.1 Bacteroidales bacterium | reverse complement strand
TCGGCTTCGGTCGGGAGCCTGTACTTTGGAAGTAAAAGACCGTCTTCCATTTTTACTTTACGCGTTCCTGTACCATTAGGATTGAGGTCAGGCAGTGGTTTATCTACAAGGCCTTCATACTGTCCGGCAAGATAAGATTCAGTATTGAAATTGTTTTCATCTTTTTGAGAAGGATCCAATGCGAGAATGCCTTTTTTAATCAGGAGGTTTTCGTTAACCCTGTCGGTTCTCCAAGCGCAATAGTCGTTTGCCTGGACCCAACTTACCCCTACAACCGGATAATTCCTGTATGCAGGATGTCTGAAATAGTATTCTACGAGAGGCTCATTATAGGCCAGTTTATCACGCCAAACAAGAGTATCAGGTAATGCTTTCCGGTAAACGCCCGGATAATCAACTCCATATACACGATTTAACCAGTAAAGATATTCGAGATAATCAAGGTTTCTCAGCTCAGTCTGATCAATGTAAAAACTTGAAACAGTGACTCTTCTGGGCTGGTTATCCCAATCAAACATCACGTCATCCTGGGTTTGACCCATGGCGAAAGTCCCGCCTTCAATAAAGACTAATCCCGGTCCTGTTTGTTGTTCTGCAAAAGGCCGGACTTCAAATCCACCGTTTTTGGGATTATTGTAATCCCATCCTGTGGTCTTTGATGCTTCTTTGTGACAGGAACCGAGCAATATGAGAGCGGCTGCCATCATAAATGCGGGAAAATGTTTATTGAATCTCATCATTAAATAATTTTATATAAATAACTAAAAACTGGGGCATTTTATTGCCCTGATATGTCTTCTTTTTTCGATGCAGGGAAATTGCCAGGATAAAGAAGCTTCATAAGCCCCGCCAGTTGCGCTTTTTAAATCAGATATAGTAATATCATAAGTAAATCCGAAACGTAAATTTTTATAATGTACTCCCACTAATGGGATAATTGCATCAGCATTTTCAAAATTATATCTGAACCATACACCAATAATTAAGGGGTCAAAGGTAAGATATGTTCCGATATTTAATTGATGAAATTTGAATTGTTGTTGATAAAGTATATTTGGAGAAATACTGAACTCACGATCTTCATTACTGGCATCGTTTCCCTTAAGGTCAATCACACCGCCTGCATGCACAGTGATCTTCATTCCCAACGGATCCGAATCTCCGGTGTAGAACCCTGTTTTAGGTTGTGTGAGATGGGAAACGGAAATACCTCCATAAACTTGCTCATTATACCCGAGCATAATACCTGCTGAAAAATCAGGAACTCCGACAGTAGGATAGTCGGGTTGTTTCTCTTTTGTAGGCTGAACAACTCCCAACCGGGGATCGATCATATCAGCAAATACCAGGTTATCCCAGGATAAATGGCGTTGGTAGTACCCTGCCTGCAATGCACCGCTGGCTGAGAGTTTACTTGTTATATTGAATTTATAAGCATACATCAGGCTGATTTCAGTGGTATTTAATTTTCCCCCACCTGTCCTGTCAGCAGTCAGCAATAAGCCAACACCCCCATGAATTGCATCTATATATTGATCGTACGCTGCATTGTACGTTACATAAGCACCACCTGTAGCAGGCCATTGATCACGGAAATTTGCAACCGCTCTTGGACAAATGGTCGCACCTGCTAGAGCTGGATTCAGATACAAAGGATTTGCATAAAATTGAGAAAATTCCGGATCCTGTGTATAGCTCATTTGGGAAAAAGAAATCAATGCCAAAATTGTCAGTATAAATGACTTATTAGCCATCGTTATTTATACAGTCCATATTAATTTTAGGTTACAATATTACGATTTTTTTTTATAGTACCGGCAGGCAACGAATTTAATTGCAAATTAGTTATACACATACAATAATAAGTACACAGAACCGTTAACAAGAGCACGTACAAATCCCAAACAAAGTTCCTTACATGACGGATTTAAAATGAGAAGGATATTTCAGGGGGAGCCGGGAATATGAATAAATCAGATATATTTCGAAATGATTACTTTATTTCCCTTTAAAGACAAGCCATTTTTTATTAAAACAGCGGTCTTGGTAATATTGACCATCAGTTCATTTTCTCAAGTTCTTTCTCAGCCTGTACGACAACATAGGACATTGACCTGGCTACCGTCGCATAAAGTAGACGTTGGTGCTGATGATTCTATTCAGGTGTTAAATTTCAAAGGTTCGGCCAGCCAAATGCAGCTGTATGGATTTTTGCCTGTTTATCTTGAAATGTTCCCTCTAAAATCGCCAGACTATGAACTGATCAGTTTATCTTTGGATCATCTTGTTTTCAGGGAAATCAGCGACCGGGAACTGACAGGAGTACAAGATTTGGATAAGATTAAATCTTCAATTGTTCTGGAGAAATCAATCCAATTGCAAAGAAACAAGGCAATCCTCGCTATTTCGTTCGTCCCGATTCGTAAAAATGCAGAGACCGGAACTTTCGAGAAACTTATTTCCTTTGATATTGTTTATGATATTCGTGAGAATAAAGATAACCCAATAAAAAAATCTGTCCAAACATATGCTCTTCATTCGGTGCTCAGCACAGGAACATGGTATAAAATTTCAATTCCCTCATCGGGTATTTATGTCCTCCAGGCAAAAGACCTGAAAAAAATAGACCCTGCATTCTCTACTGTCGATCCTGCTACAATTCAAATCTATGGAAATAATGGAGGAATGCTTCCTGAAGCTAATGCCGCCTCAAGAATTGATGACCTGCGTGAACTTTCAATCCAGGTTGTCGGATCAGATCCTTCTAAATTAAATGATAACGATTATATCATTTTTTATGCTAAGGGACCTGATTCATGGTCATATAACAGCACAGACAAACTTTTTCACCATCAGAAAAATGTTTATTCCAATTCTTCATATTGTTTCCTGACATATGGTCAGGCCACTGGTAAAAGAGTTGTTTCCGAAGCTTCAGTCACGGATGAGAGCACTCTTTCTATAAGCAAGTTTAATGATTATACCTTCTATGAACCGGCTGAGATTAACCTCATCAAATCAGGACAGGCATGGTACTCAAAGAACATTTTTAGTCTCACAACAACTTACGATTATCCTTTTACTTTTAACAACCTTGACGTGACAGTTCCGGTTTCTATTAGCGCGACTGTTGCTGCCCATTGTACAAGCTCGCCAACATCATTTGTTTTATATGCTAACAGTCAGCAATTGTCTGGTGCAAGCATCCCGATTGTTGGTTCTCTTTATACAGATACTTTCGCTTATAATCGAGTGATGACGCCAACCTTTTCTTCTTCAGGCTCTACAATTGATCTGAAGTTGACTTATAATAATCCCAATAATGATGGAATTGGTTATTTGCTAGCTTTGGAACTAAATGTTATCAGGAACCTGGTCTTATCGTCTGGTCAAATGGCCTTCCGGTCTGTTGCCAGCTTAGGTGCTGGTATGGTTAGCCAGTTCAACTTGACGGCAGCTAATCAACCAGTTACCGTATGGGATGTTACAGATCCTGGAAATGTTACAACTATCGGATCTACGCAAACAAACAACCTTGTTTCTTTCCGTCTGCATACTGATTCACTTAGAGAGTTTGTAGCTTTTGACGGTTCATCTTTTTATTCGGTTCAGTCTTTTACGAAAATTGACAATCAAGACCTTCATGGTTTAACAGGATCTCCGAATCTTTTAATTATTACCCATCCCGATTTTATTGCACAGGCAAATGAATTAGCTTCCTTTCATCAGCAACACGACCAGATGAATGTGATAGTTACGACCCCGGATAAAATCTACAATGAGTTTTCATCTGGTGCACAAGACGTCACTGCAATCCGGGACTTCGTTAAAATGATATACGATCGTTCCGGTCAAACTGCCCCAAAGTATTTGCTGTTGTTTGGAGATGCATCGTATGATTATAAAGATCGACTTCAGCCCAATAGCAATTATGTTCCGACTTATGAATCAGCCGAATCTCTTGATCCCGTTAATACTTACGTTACAGATGATTATTTTGGATTATTAGACGAAAATGAAGGACAGGGAAGTTCTGGTACTCTTGATGTAGGTATCGGACGGTTCCCTGTTCAAACAGTCGATCAAGCTATTGCTGCGGTAAATAAAGTGATTCACTACTGTTCTAATTCTGATACTGTCAAAGGAAACTGGCGAAACGTTGTCTGTTTTGTTGGTGATGAGTATATAAATGAAAATTTTTGTCAAAGTGCTGACACAGTCCATCTTTATGATTCCTCATACAATGAGGATAAAATATATCTTGGTGCTTATCCCGGGATTTCTACACCTGGAGGTATGAGGTATCCTGATGTTAATGCAGCGATAAATCAGCGGATGGCAAAGGGTGCTCTTATCATGAACTACGTTGGTCATGGAGGTACTCTTGGATGGTCAAATGCCAGAATTCTTGAAATACCAGATATAGAATCATGGACGAATTATAATAATATGCCAGTTTTCCTAACTGCTACCTGTGAATTTAGTTACTTTGATGATCCCTCATTTACTTCTGCTGGTGAATTGGTTTTCCTTAACCAGAATGGTGGTGGAATCGCATTATTGACAACAACACGGCCTACATATGCAGATGGAAATCAAAGACTTATGACTGGGTTCTATTTGAATGCCTTCAAAAAAATAAATGGGAATTATCCGACCCTGGGAGATTTGATAATGGAATCCAAAATATATAGTTCAGGCGGTGATAATGATCCAAATACAAAAAAATTTGTTCTTTTAGGAGATCCGGCATTACAAATGGCTTATCCAAAGTTAAATGTTGTGACTACTTCCATCCAGACAACAGGTAATAGTTCTTCCTCGTCTGATACATTACGGGCTTTATCGATGGTGACCATTAATGGTGAGATACAAGATAATAACGGAAACAGAGTCAATAGTTTCAACGGAACTGTAATACCGACAGTTTATGATAAACCATCTGTTATTACTACAGTTCCTGGATACGATGGAGATTATCCAATTACTTTTTCACTCTTGAAAAATGTGATTTATCAGGGGAAGCTGGCTGTGACAGATGGTCAATTCTCATTCTCATTCATCGTTCCAAAAGATATAGCATACAACTTCGGTGGAGGCAAGATCAGTTATTATGCAATGAATGAATCCACTGATGCAAATGGATATGATATGAAAGTCATTGTTGGCGGGTTTAATAGTAATGCTGGCCAGGATAATATAGGACCTGCAATCAAGCTGTTCATGAATGATACCCTCTTTACTTCAGGTGGGATAACTGACCAAAATCCTAAACTGCTTGCATATCTATCAGATTCATCCGGAATAAATACAGTTGGAAATGGGATAGGTCATGATCTGACTGCCACACTCGATGATAATACTCAATCTCCCGCAATTCTGGATGATTATTATGTTGCAGACCTTAATACATTTAAACAGGGAGTAATTACCTACCCTTATCTGGGATTAAGTGATGGAATGCATACTGTGACGGTCAAAGTGTGGGATGTTTATAATAATTCATCAGAAGCAAGTATTGATTTCCTTGTTGTTTCATCTGCAGATTTGGCTGTGCAGCATCTCCTCAATTATCCGAACCCTCTTATCAATAATACTACTTTTTCATTCGAATATAACCAACCTGATGAAGATATGGAAGTCGAGATTGACATCTATTCACTTAATGGTCAAAAGGTGAAAACTCTTCATGCACCGGTACATACAGATGGATTTAGGGTCAATACAATTCAATGGGACGGGACATCTGATACTGGAGTCCGCATTGGCTCTGGAACTTATATTTATAACTTAACCCTATTTCTGCCAGATGGCTCAACTGCCCGGAAATCTTCAAAACTTGTGGTGATTCGCTAATAATGAGCAAGTTGGACTTGAAAAGATAATAGAGTAACTTTGCATTCTTAATATTGACGTTTATGATTTCTTGAAACCTAAACCTGGTATAATGAAATTCAAGATATTTATTATTTTTCTTATTTCATTTCCTTCCCTTTTATCGGCTACCCTTCCGCATAAAAGTCATTCTGTGTTGGAAAATGGCAAATGGTTTAGGATTTCAGTTCAGAAGCAAGGTATGTACAAGATCACATATGATGATTTTGTTGCAATGGGATTCGACCCGGCCACTATCGATCCTTCAAAAATCTCAGTCTATGGGAATGGAGGCGGTATGCTTCCTGAGTCAAATGCTACAGTACGTCCAGACGACCTGATTGAAAATGCTATCCTGGTTCATGATGGTGGCGATGGTAAACTGGATCCTGGTGACTATGTTTTATTTTATGGAGAATCACCTGATAAATGGACATTTAATTATAATAACTATATTTTTACACACCAGAAAAACCTTTATTCTGATTCAACATTTTATTTTGTAACGGTAGGTACAAATCCCGGAAAAAGGATCAAGCAGGTTCCATCACTCACAGATAGTGCATACACAATTTCCATGAGATTTGGTGATCATGCATTTCATGAAATTGATTCTGTAAATCTTACGCAATCAGGTAAGACTTGGGTTGGAGAAACTTTTTCAAATTTTCAAGCTTCGCGAAATATCACTTTTGATTTTCCTAATATTGATTCTACCGTTGTAGCCATAGTGAAAACTCATGTGCTTGCAACTTCAACCAGTTCGAGCTCCTTCCTGCTTTCAAATAACTCAAATTTTAACCAACATATAAATATAAGTGCTCTTGATCCTCAAAGTGATCCATTTGCATTGGATAGTGCGAAATCCAGCATGTTTAACTACCCGACTTCTCATATGGATTTAAAAATGTCATTTTTAATGAATGAGCCCAGTGCGACCGGCTGGCTTGATTATATTGAAGTGAATTGCCAGCGGAAACTGATTTTTACAAGTCCGCAAATGGCATTTCGGGATCTGGATAATATCGCTAGCCCCAATAATGAGTTCAGGATTACTGGTAGCAAACAGTCTGTTGTTGTGTGGGATGTCACAAAAACGGGTGATGCGGCGCAAATTGTACCACTGGCAACTGACGATTCAACGATGTTCATATTCAGGGCATCTACCGATAGTTTGAAGGAATTCATTGCTTTCGACGGATCATTTTTTTACCCTATACATCTCTCAGGGACTGTTACAAATCAGGATCTTCACGGCTTAGCTCCGACGAATCTTGTAATAGTAACACCACAATTGTTCAGCTGGCAAGCCGATAGTCTCGCAGATTTTCACAGAGCATACAACGGACTTTCAGTTACAGTAGTTGATTTGAATCAGATTTTTAACGAATTTGGTTGTGGACAACGGGATCTAACTGCGGTCCGTGATTTTATGAAAATGCTGTATGATAAGGGTTCTCCTGATAATTCACCAAGTTATCTCTTGCTCTTTGGCGATGGAACATATGACCCCAAGAACCGCATTGCCAACAACAATAATTTTATTCCCCCTTATGAATCTAATGAGTATTTGTCAAAAACACTTTCATATGTCTCTGACGATTATTTTGGAATAATGGGAGATTCTGATGGCTATACCATGAATGGGATGATCAACATCGGCATTGGGAGGTTACCGGTAAACTCAATAGAACAAGCACAAAATGTTTTTCATAAAATCTTAAGGTATTCTTCTCTGAATGATTCTACTCTGGCTGACTGGAAAAATACTTTCACATTTGTTGCTGACGATCCCGATGATAACCTTCATATGCAACAGGCAGATCAGTTAGCTGATACAGTCAAAAATAAATATCCGGTATTTAATGTGAAGAAGATTTATAATGATGCCTACAGGTTTATTACTTCTCCTCTGGGATTACGTTCTCCTGATTGTGAAAAGGCAATAGATCAGACTGTTATAGATGGATCAGCTGTTTTTAGTTATACCGGTCATGGAGGAGAAGATGGATGGAGCGACACAAAAATCCTGACTATGGATGATATCGACAAATGGAATAACAATTATCGTTTACCAGTTTTTATCACTGCTACTTGTGAGTTTGGCAGGTTTGATAATCCAAACCGGCCAACAGGAGGAGAATTTGTGATAACTAAACCTGATGGTGGTGGCATTGCAATTTTTACTACAACAAGGAAGGCATATGCCAGTGCAAATATTCAGCTTGCAGCCTCTTTTTTCAGTAATATTAAATCTGTAAACGGAAATGCAAACCAAAAAATGGGTGATCTGATGAGGATTGTGAAAAATAAAAACAATAATAATATCTTCATAAGAAATTTTGTTCTCTTAGGCGACCCGGCACAGGATATCGCTTTTCCTTTGCAGCAGGTTGTGACTACTATGATCAATGGCAATCGGGCTGATTCAATCCAGGATACTCTCATGGGGATGTCAAAAGTTACTGTTCATGGGGAAGTGAGGAATGTGCAGGGTTTGAAAATGGGGAATTATTCTGGCATTATTTATCCTAAAATGTTTGATAAACCTGTAATATATACCACGATTGGAAATACACCAGCCAGTTACCCTGAGCAATTTACAATGCAGGATCGATTACTTTTTTCAGGTAAGACTACAGTTACCAATGGCGAGTTTGAATTCACTTTTATGATGCCAAAAGATATTGGATTACAATATGGTAATGGGAAAATAAGCTACTACTCACAAGATTCTCTGACCGATGCAAATGGCTATTATTCGAATTTTATAGTTGGTGGTGAAAATTCGATGGGAGATACGGTTGTTAATGGGCCGGAAATATCTCTTTATATGGATAATACACAGTTTATATCAGGGAACCAGGTTGGCAGTAACCCTTTGATGTTGGCATTTCTTAAAGACCCGGTTGGAATAAACTATTACAATCTTGGAGTTGGTCATTCTATTGTAGCAATATTGGATGACGATGATAGCCATTCAATCGAAATGAATGATTATTTTCAACCAGACACTAACTCGTTCATTTCAGGAACATTAAAATACCCATTTACGGATCTTACGCCAGGTTATCATTCTCTTCTCCTGAAAGTTTGGAATGTTTATGATATTCCTAGTGAAAAGGAAATTTATTTCTGGGTGAATAGTAGTCAGATCCCCTTGGTTCAGCAGGTTAGGAACATTCCAAACCCTTTGCGGACAAGTACTAAATTTGTTTTCTCCTCAATGAATATTACCGGAGATGTCAATGTGGAAATCTTTATTTATTCATTTACAGGTCAATTGGTAAAGACAATTAGTGAGAAGACTGTTGAATCAGCAGGAGAGATTCAGGTCATTCCATGGGATGGTTATGGAGAGAATGGGAAACCTCTGAGTAATGGAATATATCCATATCGTATAATTTTGCAAGGCGAAAATGAAAGTGCGATGGCGTCTCAGAAGATTGTAATCATGAGATAGACTGAGTGATGTCATTTTTTGTTCTGAAGGCAATATTGGGAAATTTTACTCGTTATTTTTGGGACTTATTATTTAACAACATTTTAATACAAGTTTGAATGCGAAAAATAAAATTCCATCATTTTCTTTTACTCACCTGTGTTATTTATACATCTTACGGATATTCACAATCTAACCCAATTACGACAGCAGTTCCATTTTTGATGATTGCACCGGATGCACGTAGTGGTGGAATGGGAGATGCTGGCGTTGCATCATCACCTGATGTATATTCTTTGTATTGGAATCCTGCAAAATACGCATTTAGTGAAAAGGATTTTGGAGTGGGAATTGGATATGTTCCATGGTTACGTGGGTTAGTAAATGATATTGGTTTGGCTTCTGTAACTGGGTTTAAAAAGTTTGGAGACAAGCAAGCCATCGCACTCTCATTGCGTTATTTTTCAATGGGAACGGTTACATTTACAAATAATCAGGGCGTCGATCTAGGTGATGTGAAACCCAACGAATGGGCAATCGATGCAACATATGCCAGAAAGTTTTCTCCGTCTCTATCAATGGCAATTGCTGGCCGGTTTATTTATTCTAATCTCGTTCCTGTAAAATATATTGAGAATGTCAGACCGGGTACTTCCGTTGCTGCTGATGTTTCATTGTATTATCATAAAGATTTAGAAATTAAAGGCCTCACTTCATCATTGTTCTGTTTCGGCGTCGACATTTCCAATATTGGATCTAAAATATCTTACAATAGTACTTCAATTAATAGTGATTTTATACCTACAAACCTTCGTCTTGGACCTTCTCTTTCTCTTGATATAGATGAATATAACCGGGTTTCCTTCATGGTAGATTTTAACAAACTGCTTGTACCAACACCTCCAACCATACTAGGAGAAATTGCAAAGGGGAAAAATCCTAATGTGTCACCCATTACGGGGATAATTCAATCATTTTATGATGCACCTGGTGGATTAAAGGAAGAGTTGGAGGAGTGGACAATTTCGCCTGGATTTGAGTACTGGTACAACAAATTATTTGCGATCCGGGCCGGTTATTTCTATGAAAATGTTAACAAGGGCGATCGAAAGTTCTTTACCCTCGGCGCTGGATTGCGTTACAACGTGTTTGGTCTTGATTTTTCTTACCTGATTCCCGTCAGAAACAATAATCCACTACAGAATACAATGCAGTTTACCCTTGTGTTTAACTTTGATAAAGTTGAAAGTAAGGATAAGCAGCAGTCAAAAGAATAGCTTTTTATATAATGTTTCGTATTGGTTTCGGTTTTGATACTCACAAGTTGGAAAATGACCGTGAATTCTGGCTTGGCGGTATTCGAATTCCACACAGTAAAGGAGCAATTGGACATTCTGATGCCGATGTCCTGATTCATGCAATTTGTGATGCCCTCCTTGGAGCAGCAAGACTACCTGATATCGGTGTTCAATTTCCGGATACATCTGACGAATTTAATGGAATAGACAGTAAAATTCTTTTGAAAAAAACGACGAAACTTGTATTCGAAAAAGGCTATTCTATTGGGAATATAGATACAACAATCGTTTTACAACGACCTAAAATTAGTGGTTCTATCCCCGAAATGATCAAAACCCTCAGTGAAGTCCTCTCCATCAATGAATCCCAGATCTCAATTAAAGCTAAAACAAGTGAGAAATTAGGTTTTATCGGAAGGGAAGATGGCCTTTCTGCTTATGCTGTGGTACTTTTACAGGAATCCTGATCCTTATTTTACTTTTCCCGTTTCTTTTTCTCACAATAAAACGCTACAGCAAAGTCATCAATCATAAAAGGCTTCCTTCCATTATTCCATATATATATCTTTAAAAGTTTTCCTGGAGTCCTGAATTCAGGTAGAGTAAGCGAAAATTTGCACTCTCTCCAAACCCTGTCAGGATTATCCGGAATATCATTGACTGGAAAATTGTAGTAGTAATTTCCAAATTGATCCAGACTGTCTATACTGAAGACAAAAAATGCTCTGTTTGACGATCCCTTTATACTGTCACGGATCCAGACACTTCCCTCTATGTAAAATATTGCAGGATAGGGTGATAATTCTTCAGGCTTGATTTCCAATGTCACACTGTAGGGATGCAAAGAATCAAGATAGCCTATAAATTGTCCGGAATGTGCAAATGATGTATTTCTATTGTAAGGTCTCTTCCAGGGATCCGTAGTTTTTTCAAAATCCGTACTATACAAGATACAGGGATGGGCCATATTCATGTTGTACCCGGGGATCTCATCATTACCGCCAAGGCATTTTTGATAGACTGAGTCGGTTTTGAGAAATACATATTCGTACTTTGCCTTGTTCATGCTATAAGGATGGATGATGTAATGTGTGTATTGCCAGGTCTGTAAAAGATTCAATGCCACAAAGGGAAAGAGAAGTGCAATGATCAGAATTGTTCCCGTTTTTGATTTTTTATGATTCAGCAGAATGGCAAGTAGTAGAGCATAAATGCCGTAATAATCAATGAAAGCCCTTGCTCCGAAACTATCCCCATAGTACCAATTCCACCATGATGCAATAATATAGATACTGACAATGATGAATGAACTCACTGTAATTAAACGGGTAAGGTTCTTCTGAAAGAGTCTGAAACATCCAAATAACGAAAGAAAAATGAGTGGTGTATACACAAATAATCCTTTACGGTAACCGAAAAGCTCACTGATTATTCGGGGATGCCCGAATGAAAAGCCTTCATCCTTATATGACCAAATAATCATTTTACCCGTTTGCAGGTACCACAAAATGACCTGGATGGAAATCACAAGAAGGAAAACTGCTAAGGAAAGTAATATAGGAAACTTGTCTTTGCTGATAAATCCTTTTAGTAACCCGATCTCTTCTTTCGTGTTGAACAGGACAGGAATTAGTAGCAATACTATTCCATTCGTGGGTCTTGTAAGTACTACAATCCCAAGAAATAATCCGGCAAGAGTAAAATTCTTAAGACATGGATTTTTAATTATACTGCAGCAATACCAAAGAAATCCGTTAATCGCAAAAAAAGAATAAACATGCGACATAGAGGGTTGCCACATTGAGTAATAGAATAGGTTGGTACCCAATAGTATTACAACAAGGATTATAGATGACAGGATCGGCTGTATCTTAATATAATTCAGTATTTTCTTTAAGAAATAGAGACCTGCGAAAAGGTAAAATAGCGCTCCCAAACCCGTTAAAAGCTGATAAAAAAAAGAATATCCAGTAATCTCAATTCCTCCTACCCAGGATAAGAAGGTTGCAATCAGAAAAAAAGGCAACAGCAACAATGCCTCACCTGCAAAGTACTTGTTTACGAATCTGTTACCCGATTTGACCAGGTAACTCGGCTCGTATCTTTCATACCTGAGGATTTTTTTCTCTCTTTCTGTCACATTATGATAAGCAAGATCATGATCGATAAGTATAGCAGGTAAATAAGAATAATAACCCAAACCATCGCTTGAAATGATCAACTTCCATCCTGCAAGATCGCCCCGGAACAAACGGTTACTGGCGAAAAAGGCCAGCATTAAACAAGCCAGGCAATACAGCGCAATTTTTGGGTATTTCTGGTGTGGCATTATTATTAGTTATAATGTAAATAACATTAGGACCGGTTGAAAATCCAAATGTAAAGAATTATTATTATTGACCACAGACCAAAAAAAATATTTATTTTTACTTCTTGTTTGCTGAAGAAGCTTTGCTTATTAATTTTAACTTTTAATCTTTCGAATATGGAAATGAATGGTGCTGTTGAAAACTATGTAGCGATTGAAAATCAAAAAATTGAACTGAAAGGCGTCACACTCCTTCATTTGGATGAGATCCGGAAATGGACCAAGTTCATGTCTGTTCTTGGATTCGTGGCAGTAGGTATCTTGCTGTTAGTGGGAATTATGTTTCTGATAAACTCCATGATAAGGCCACCTATGCAGGTTGATGAGCTTGGTATCCTTTTCAGCCCATGGATGGGGATCTTCTATATCTTTTTTGCAGTAATTTATTTTTTCCCGGTTTTATTCATGTATCGATTTTCAATAAATGCAAAAAAATCCTTAGTGCAACTAAATTCTGGCGAATCCTCCAATGAATTGATGGCTAAAGCAATATTGTATCTAAAAAAGCATTTCCGCTATATAGGGATCTTTACCATCATATTTCTGGTAGTATATTTGGTCGTGTTCGTCGGAATTGGTATAGCTATGCTGATAAAATAAAGATCTCCTGACCTTCCTGATCCAAATATGAAAATTTTTCATCTGGAATCCGCCGTATCTCTTTATTTTTCCATTTCCATTACAATGGACCACTAAAATTTTCGTTTGATCATTGTTCAATCTCCGTTTCTTTTTATTCATAAAGCTTTAGGTTAATTTGGTGTTACCATGAGCCGTAAAAAAGAAAAAAACCAATGTTTGATTATTTTTCCTAAAACAGCATCTGCATGGTTTATATTTTTTCTGGTTTTCTATTCACAATTAGTTTCTGCACAGGAGGATCAAAAACTGAATACAGCTCTGAATTGCAGTTATATGAAGCAGATCGAGAGGGAAATGATTGCAGAGATCAATCTTGTCCGTAGTGACCCCGCCGGTTATGTTAAATATCTTGACTATTATTATGACCTGGCAAAATTGAACCTGAAACATTTTGGTAGAGGAAATCGTAGTTATTCTCTTTCAGTAGTTTACGAGCGAACTAATAGAGGTGAAAGAAAAAAGAAAGAGGATACCCTCTGGACTTATCAATATGAAGAAGAGGTACATGCAATTGAAAGCCTGATAAAAGAGCTGAATAATACGCCTCCCCTGTCTATCCTGCAACCCGATAGAGGAATTTATGAGGCTGCAAGAAAGCAAGGACTAGACCAGGACCGTCATAACTGGAAATTGGGTCACCAGGGAAGTGATGGTTCGTGGCCATGGGACAGAATCCTGAAATATTCTCCTCAGATGATAGCTGGTAATGAGAACCTTGCTGGAAGATTCCCCAAACCGACTGCCCGGGATATTGTGATCCAGCTCCTGATCGATTCGGGAATTCCTGATTATGGCCATCGCCAAAACCTGCTTGATCCTAAATGGACCCACGTGGCATGTTATACAAGTGGATTGAAAGGCGATATGTATCAATGGCTTCAGGAATTTGGCCAGCATAAATAACAATCTGTTTTTGAGGGCTTTACATAATTTTGATTGAAAAAATCATCATTTTTCATAAAAAGTAATTTTTTAACTCCTTATTATTTAGTTATTTATACTTTTGATGTAAGATCTTTCTATAGACTTTCTATAGACTCTCTATAGACTTTCTATAGACTTTGTTCGCTCTTCCTTCGCTCTGGGTTCGCTCTGAGTTCGCTTAAGACCGCTCTCAAATATATTCCACTTCCTATCCACGAATAATCGCGAAATATTATGTAAAGTGCTTAAATTCAGCAAACCTATTCATAAAAACAGGAAATGATCCTTTATCAGTTTGGATAAGTGTTTTCTTTTTACTAATTTTGCCGTCCCTTTAAAAAAATCTTAATAATTAAAAATCAAACAAATGTTAAACCAGTACGAAACCGTTTTCATTATGACTCCCGTTTTATCTGAAGAACAGATGAAGGAAACGGTAGAAAAGTATCAGAAGTTTCTGATAAGCAAACAGGCGGAAATTGTCCACGAGGACAATTGGGGTTTGCGCAAACTCGCCTATCCCATCCAGAAAAAATCTACCGGATTCTATCACTTGATCGAGTTTAAAGCTGAACCAACTATGATCCGTGAATGGGAAGTGATGTTCAAGCGGGATGAGCGCATCCTGCGTTTTCTCACTGTTGCTCTTGAAAAACATGCAATCGCTTACAATGAAAAGAAGCGTAACAAGGCAAAAGCAGAAAAACAAAAAGAAGAATAACCCAATTGTCAAACACAAAAACAAAAAATTATGGCAACACAACAAGCCGGCGAAATAAAATACTTAACCCCGATCGCGGTTGATACTAAAAAGAAAAAATACTGCAGATTCAAAAAAAGTGGGATCAAGTACATCGATTATAAGGATGCAGATTTTCTACTGAAATTCGTTAATGAACAAGGGAAAATCCTCCCCCGCAGAATTACCGGTACATCAACTAAGTATCAGCGGAAAGTATCACAAGCAATTAAAAGGGCTCGGCATTTAGCGCTGATGCCTTATGTAGCAGATCTTTTAAAATAGGGAGGAAGCAATGGAAGTCATTTTAAAACAGGATGTTCCAAATCTGGGATATACCAACGAAAAAATCAATGTTAAACCGGGTTATGCAAGAAACTTCCTGATTCCTCAGGGTATCGCAATACTTGCAACCGAAACCAATAAAAAGATCCTGGACGAAAACCTTAAGCAAAAAGCCTTTAAGGAAGATAAGATCAAAAGTGAAGCTGAAGAGCTCGCTAAGGGATTAAAAGATATTACAGTTAAGATTGGCGCAAAAGCTGCTGAGTCAGGAAAGATTTTCGGTAGTGTAAATGCAATCCAGATCGCCCAGGCTTTAAAAGATCAGTTCAAATTTGATGTTGACCGGAAAAAGATCCATGTCGATGGAGAACATATTAAAGAATTGGGAACATATAAAGCCAGGATCATTCTTCATAAAGAAGTTCAGCTCGAAATAAACTTCGAAGTCTTTGCAGAATAATAAGAAGTAAGTATTTGCTTTCCGGCAACCAGGTAAAACATATTCATTCCCTTAAACAGAAAAAATTCAGGGAAATTTATCGCCAATTCCTGGCGGAAGGTTCTAAACTGGTTAAAGAAATCCTTGAAAGTCAGTATAGGGTTATAAATGTTTATGCCATAGCTGATTGGCTGAAACAAAATGAGGATATTCTGCACTCAAAACAGATTTCATTTCTGGAAATATCAATGGCGGAAATGAAAAGAATAACAGCTCTTTCTTCCCCCAGTCCAGCCCTTGCTGTCGCTGAAATCCCTGAAATATCAAGTCTGCCGGCAGTAATAAATGACCTCGTTCTGGTTCTTGATGACATCAGAGATCCCGGAAACCTTGGAACCATCATCAGGATTGCGGATTGGTTTGGTATAAAATCAATTATTTGCTCAGAAAATACGGTAGATCTTTATAATCCTAAAGTGATTCATGCAACTATGGGTTCTGCATTTCGCGTCAATATCTTATATGCCAACCTTAAGGAATTTCTTTCTTCCCTGCCTCTCGAGATTAAAGTTTATGGCACTTTTGCTCAGGGAGTAAGCATATATACCACACCTTTGGAGAAACGGGGGATTATTATTATCGGAAGTGAATCTTCAGGAATATCAGATGAAATTTCCTTAAAAGTCACGGATAAAATTAGCATTCCCGCCTATACTAAGGATAGCCGCCATATCAATCACGCTGAATCTTTAAATGCCTCAATTGCCACGGCTATAATTTGTTCAGAATTCCGGAGAAGAATGGGATAGTTTTTACGTTAATCCTAATTAACTTACTTCCTATGAAGATGTTTCATCCATCCTTTACCAAAGCGCTTATCGTTCTTTTTTTTCTCCTGATTAGCGGAATGAATTCTACTCAGGCCCAGGTCCCTGATACACTCCCCAATGTCAACCGGATATATGATAATGAAGTAATGACGGTCCTGCTATATAAGAATGGATTCGAGATGTCTGCTCCGGTAATGAATATGACTACTGGTGAACGGCTTAAGCTTTCATTTGATGAACTTGATTCCGATCTGAAGCGGTTCAGATATACAATCCGCCATTGTGAGGCAGATTGGACGACTTCTTCAGACCTGATGACAACTGAATATATTGACGGTTTTCAGGATGATGCAATTGATAATTTCAGCTATTCCTATAATACCTTAACAAATTACACTCATTATTCTCTTGTCTTTCCGACTCATAAACTTCGACCTAAAATTTCTGGAAATTATATTATTATTGTGTTTCTTGATGATCCTTCAAATGTAATCCTCACATGGAGATTTATGATCGTGGAAAATACGGGCCTTTCGATAATTGGTAAGGTAAATTCAGCCAATAATATATCCGACAGGTTCTCAAAACAGCAAGTCGATTTTACCTTGGAATATAACAATATGACGGTCAATGATCCGACTCATGAAATTAAAGTTCTGATCACTCAAAATGACCGTTCCGACAATGAGGTTTGGAATCCTTCTCCTAGATTCGTCAGGGGAACATCCTTAGACTTTACAGATGACCCTCAGTGTACCTTCGATGGCTGTAATGAATTCAGGTACTTTGATATTAAAAGCCTTATATATCAGTCTGAACGGATTGGAAAAATAGTTCGCGACATACATAGATACGATGTGTATTTATTGGATGACAAGCCCCGTCCATATAAAAATTATATTTCTGACAAAGAGATTAATGGTCGTATGCTTATTAAAAATGAAGATAATGCCAAAAATAGTGATATTGAATCCGATTATGCATACGTTCATTTTTTCCTGCCGTTTCCTGCACCTTTGAGTAATGGACAGATTTATATACTTGGTGCTATAACAGACTGGCAGTTAAACGATAGCAGCCGTATGGATTATAACATTCAACGTAGAGGGTTTGAAAAGACCTTACTTGTAAAACAGGGCTACTACAATTATATTTATATTTTTAAAGACGACCAAAACGGTAAAACTGACGCATCACTGATTGAAGGTAATCATTGGGAAACAGAAAATGAGTACACCATATGGGTTTATTACCACCCTGCAGGAGCTCAGTATGATCAGCTTATAGCCGTTCAGGACCTCAACTCAAGAAACTAGAAAGGATATCCGATACCGAAATTCCAGATAATGTCGGATAATCCTAGCTTCCCGGCGTACCAGTGGTTATTCTGATAATAGTATGGCACCCTTATGGGTACGGCCGGATCCAATCTTACAATAAAATAATCAAAGTCGGCGCGGATTCCCAATCCCACATCAATAGCGATGTCAGGGATGAAATATTTAAGTTGGAATACCCCGCCGGGGAGATCCGGAGTGTTATGAAGCAGCCACACATTACCCATGTCCATGAATAGAGCAGAACGTAAGTATTTATAAACCGGGAAACGATACTCCAGGTTCAACTGTATTTGCATGTCTCCGGTCTGGTCAAATGAATTGCTGGAAGTATCATTATGATATCGGCCCGGTCCCAGCATACCCATTTTCCAGCCCCTGAGATCATTAGCGCCACCTCCAAAGAAAGCTTTTTCAAATGGGATGGATGTAGAGTTCCCGTAGGGTACTCCAACACCTGCATAAAACCTTGTAATCAGAGATTTTGTACTTGTGAAAAAATGATAAAACCTTAGATCCAGGTCTGGACGTACAAATTGCGAGTAAGGAAGATTAAACAAAGTGTAGTAACCTTCAGATGCTCTTTGAACTTTAAAAAGTTCGTCTATCCCATAAATGAGGTTCCCGCCAGTTTCTAAGTTAGACCTTAGGTAGACAAAGTCTTTTACATTATTGACTTCCTGTCCATTATAAGTTATTGTATATTTTAACCCGGCAACAAGATGGTTAGTGTACTGATTTTTAAGCCGCTTATCTGTGAGTCCGTTAAGGTAGGCTGTAAAAGTCGAATCTGGAAGAATTTTCACAAGGGTGATTTCCGCCGGGTTGAGCACATGTTTTATCTGTTCCGTTTGATTCCAGGTGTAACCAAAAGATATATTGGATATTTGACGATTATAATCAGGACGCTCCTGAAAGTCATAACCGAGTGAAATTGTCGTTCGTGGCTTGAAATTTTTTGATAAACTTTCTGGCCTGATCGGAATAAGGAACTGAGGGAAGGTCAGACTGGTATTGGCTCCGAAATCGATAGTATTAAGAAGATTTTTTGTCGACTGTGGCCCGATATTGCCTTGCATCTGTGCAGCACCGGTAAGACTGATCCTGAACAATTGGGCTCCTCTGAATATATTACGGTTGGTGTAGTTTAAACTTCCCTGAACCCCGAATGCTCCTGAAGAGTTTGTTCCATCAGTTGATATTGAAAATGTGTGTAAAGGTATACGTGAAAGGAGAACTTTACAGTCCAGTTTATCACGGTCCGTCATTTCAGTTCCGGGAGAATCATATAATTGGATATTCATATAATTGAAAACTTGCAATGACGCTAATTGCGAATAGGTCTGATTCAGATCTTTGAGGTTAAACAAAGTTCCGCTTCTCAAAAAAATCATCTGCGCTATTGTCCTCGGTTTCATCCGGAGTTTATTCTTATAAAGGAAATAATAAGTGCTTCCTGTTGTATCACGCCTCGATGCTTTGAAATTCACCATTAGTGTGTCATACTTTAATGTATCCGACTGCAAAAGACTGTATTCCGGATAGATCATAATTTTTCTTATAGTGTATTGCTCATGTCTGGCCTCAGTAAAAGTTCCAAGGTACTTCAATGATGGTACTACAGGGTTACGGATCTCAATAGTTAAGTCCATTTTTTTATTGTCCAGGGTGCTATCAACCAGGTAATGAATGTATAAATTGGAGAAATGAAAGTATGCGTGATTCATAAGATTGTTTGTGATCCTCGTACGTTCGGCGTCTAAAATATAAGTATCATAATTAAATCCGCGATGGATCAGAGTCTTGGTTGAATCAGCAAAAACAAATTTCGCCAGTTGAGTATCAGCAATGGCATAATGTATACTTCGGATAGTATAAGGCACATTCAGCTTGACCAAGTAAATAACGGTAGCTTTTTTCTTATGAAGATGGACTGAATCTTTGATATTTGAATTAAAGTAACCTTTATTTGCAAGATAGAGAGTCATTTGCTTCTTTGCAATGGTCGTAAGGTTTGAGTCTAACAATACAGGAGGGGTACCTATTTTGGTTCTCAGCCATTTTTTAAATTTGCTATCCTTCCCTTTTGATCCCGCATTATAAAAAGCAATATTAGCTCTGAAAAGACCCAACAATTTAGCATTAGGTTCTTGTTGGAGGTACCCTGTAAGTTCGTCTTTTGAAACTTTTGATGACGAGATTTTAAACTTATTCTTGATCAGAAGATGTTCATTGGGTGAAAATTCCCGTGTTACATTGCACCCCGTAAAAGCAAGTATCGTAAGTAATAGTAATAGAAATCCGGTTAGATGTCTTCTTCCCAAATAAAAATGATTAGTTTAAAAAACAAAAGTAAGGAGAATATTAACAAAGGTATATGAAGAATGTAGAATGCAGAAATAATTCTATTTGAGAACTTTAACAATGTAATAAAAAACCGTCTCAAACAACGGTTCTCTGGGTCTGTGGGAGTTACTGGATTCGAACCAGTGACCCTCTGCTTGTAAGGCAAGAGCGTGACTCTGTATCAGGCAGTAAATATAGCTAGTCTGAGAGTATGCCTCAAATAATGCATATTTCTGTGCATAATTATTATTGTAATATTTATCTTTCAATTGCATGGAATTGCACTACTTTTTTGGGATTCTTTTTTTGAATAAGATTTATGAGTGAATTTTAAGAAGGCCTCCGGCCAATGTTGCCGAAGGCCTGGTCAGGATCTTAAGCGTCGAGCTCGTACCTTGGGACCTCGTTAAGTTGGATGAAGTTGTTGACTTCCTTCAATGAGGTGAATTTGTAAATTGCTGTGATTTTACCGCTTGGAGCGAAGATTGTTAACTTGAATGTTGGTTGCATGTTGTCCTCCTTTTGTTGGTTAGTATTGAAATGATTTAAGAAATTTGAAAATCTTATGCAACCAACAGCGGAGTAAATTTTAATTAGCAAGGATGCCGGTCATTTTTTTCATGCATTGAAGAATTAGACCTTTATGAAAAAAATGAAGGCACCCGGAGGGCTTGTACTTGCTAATTATAAATTTACGAAGATACCTTTGAAGAAGATTTTCAATAAGAGACCAAATAAGATAAAAGTTAAAACACTATGAAAGAATAATATTCTACCTTTGTGAGGAGCTACTAGAATGAATGATCTACAACATATGATAGAGCTTTTAACTCTTAATTAATTAAGACAAGGATTCAACCTTAGATTGTCTAAATAGACACACAATAACAAAAAGTTCAATTGATTTTACCAATAAATTTATAACAAGATCATGAAAAACCTTCTATCTCTTTTCTTCATTACTTTATCTTTGGCTGGATTTAGTCAAAGCTTTGTTTTCTGCCCAGTTATAACGACAACGATTAAGAAAGGATTGGATGATATTGATGTTTCAATTGTGTTTAAAGACAGTAGGGTTTATGAAGCAAAACTGAAAGAAAATTGTACTAAATCAAGTATTTATTCGGAATTTGTCAGTTGTTTTAATCAAACATTTCAGAACGTAAAACTAAATGTTCTAGATGAGAGTAAATTTGGTGAAACTGCAGTAAAAGGTAGTATAACCATTTATATCGATATAAAAGATTACGAAGCAATATTTTCGAGGATACAATATGTAGCAAAAACAAAGTTTGATGCTAGAATTGTTGATAGAATTGGGAGAGACAGTACTTTACAAGAAATCTTTTCCGGAGAAGCCATAGGGAAAAACAAGGGATTCTCTGTAGGGTTTAAAAGTGCAATGGTTGCCTCAAATATGAGCTTTCAGGAAGCATTTGATAAGTTTGTTCTTTTTATGGACAAATATGCTCGAAATACTGGCTTACAAAAGAATGTAAAACAAATTCAAACGCAACAAAACAATAGTACCCAATCAAAAGCTGATAGGTTACGAGAGCTAAAAAAACTTCTTGATGATGGTATTTTAACTCAAGCAGAATTTGATAAAGAGAAGAAGAAAATATTAGATGATGATAAATAGGCGTTTATGAAAAAACCTCCTCGCCAATAAATGTTAAACAAATTTTCTCATAACCATTAAATCACAAACAAGGCAAGAAGGTTTAGTCAAAGATATATTATTTTGAATCAATTTAAAAGCGTTAATACATCCGAGAATACTTTTTCATTGATCTTTAAGTGCAAAAAACAAAACCATTAAGGCGGTTGAGCCAGCCCTTTTTAAATTTGAGAAGTTTAGGATTTTTTACAATAAGGGATTCAATGAAATCGACCCGGGCTTGATAGACAGTAGAATGAAACTTTGCTTGGTCAGAATTGTTTAGAGTAGTAATTGTAAGAGGACCAACATTACCGACCGGTGTGATGCCCAGAATCTGTTGAGGAATGATGATGCCCCAGAGGCCTGAGGCCCAAACCCAATCTACCAGGATTTCGGCTACGGATTGATTTTGGATTTGATCTGCTTTCCACCGGTTCCAATAAAACAGACGTAGGACCATTTCAACATCTGTGACAGTTAGTAATTTTATATCTGCAGCTGTTATGAGTCCATCACCTGTCTTATCATAGCCAACATTACGCCACGTTGAGAGGGTGACACCCATGTTTGTGGCGCCACCCGGATCAACAGGATCATTGACAAAGCCTCCTTCCCATTTAAGAATCTTTGGAAGGAAGATTTTGATATCAGCCATGAATGTTGAATTTATCTGTTTAAACAAAGAAAAACATTATTTCCTGAACCAGGAATGGATAAAGATGGTTAAGATTGTCAACGTGATCAAGGCAATAACCAACCAAGGAAGCATCGACTTGAATGTTGTGAGAAATGATGGCTTTACAACTTTAATTTTCGAGATGGGGACGGTCCTATTGATGATGATAGTTGGAGAATCCGGTCAAATTGACCACCTGATTCCGGAGCAAACTGACCACCTCTTTTCCGGAGCAAATTGACCACCCATTTTCAACGATTTTATCGATTAAGGACAGCATAAATAGTTAATGTTGCGGACAACTATTTTCTCAACACTAACC
>JBEKQA010000025.1:1867-25100 GCA_049520195.1 Bacteroidales bacterium | reverse complement strand
AATTTTTCTGTGTTCAGCGGTAAATATGCCTGCAGCATTTGTAAAAGAAATAAAAATATCATGCCAAAAAGGTTGAAAAGGAGAACACCGTAAGTAAAGGTCTTCCAATTCATCTCTTCATCGCTTTTGATACCGGTTAGCCGGTAAACTGATTTTTCAAGCCAACCAAAAACCGGCTTCATGAAATGGTTTTCACCCATGAAAACCTTTGCCATGTATTTGCCTAACAAAGGTGCCAGGGCAACCAGGGCAATCATGAAAAGCAAAATTTGAATCACTTCATTCATATTTTTCCTGCATTAACGTAATAAACAAAAGAATTTCTCTGAATAAGTAATATCTCAGGCCCTCTTAAAAAGACTAAAATCAATCCAGGGATCATGATAAAAAACATTTCATTAAAATTTTTCGGGTCGTAATAAGGTATATACTAAATAGGCCATGATCAGCAGGGCTATAATACCGCCAATCAAATAACTTACAGGACCATTCGAGGCAGACGTTCCTGATGGGGCAGGTGCTGCCACAAGAAGCAGACATGCTTTTGTAATTTTAGTTTTCATATTGTTTTCAGTATTGAGCACGGTACAAAAATAAACATTAGATTATATTTCCGGGTGTATAGGCAATTATCATCTGAAGCCGTACTTTTCGATTTTCCTGTATAAGGTGGGGATTCCGATACCCAATATTTTCGCGGCTTTTGTTTTATTCCCCTTTGCAATTTCAAGAATTTTTCGGATGTGCATTTTCTCCAATTCTTCCAGTGTACCATTAAAACCGGAACGTGAAGTGTCGTAGATAGGTTTTACGATCTCATAAGGAAGCAAATCGACTGTTAGAAACTCTTTATCACAAAGTAAAACAGCACGTTCGATAATATTTTTCAGTTCTCTGGTATTCCCGGGCCATTCATATTCTTTCAGCTTCCTGAAGAAATCTTCATCCATCCCTGTGATATTCTTATTTGTCTTATGTGAATAAAACCGGATAAAATAATTTGCAAGTTCTTCAAGGTCTTCTGTTCGTTCACGCAAAGGGGGCACTACAATTATAAATTCTGAAAGGGAGTAATACAAATCAATCCTGAAACGCTTTTGTCTGGCTTCTTGTAACAGATCCCGTTTGTTGGTTGCGATGATGCGGACATTCACTTTTACCTGTTTCGAATCACCAATCCTCGTAAATGATTGTTCATCCAGAACCTTTAACAGTTTCACCTGGAGGCTGGACTCCATATCCCCGATTTCATCAAGAAAAATAGTTCCTTCATGAGCTTCTTCAAATAACCCTTTTTTATCAAAATTTGCATTGGTAAATGCACCTTTTTTATACCCGAACAGTTCAAATTCCAACAGATCCTTTTGAATGGCAGAACAGTTGACTTCAATAAAAGGGTGGTTTCTCCGCGGACTGGCGTTATGGATAGATCTTGCAAACAATTCTTTTTCGGTTCCGGTTTCGCCTTCAAGAAGAACGGTTGAATCGGTCGGGGCTACTTTTCTGGCCAGGCGGATGCTTCCCTTTATAACTTGTGAACTACCTAATATTTGCTCAAAGTTATAGCGGGTCTTTAATTTTTTTGCCAGATCCGGAATTCTTCTTTGCATTCTTTCTTTTTTGAAAGTTCAGGTTATCTTGTATTGCACTGGTTTTAGAATCTGAACAACAAAGCAACTATGATCCTGGTTTCCGATTTCACCAGGTCGGGCCTCCAGTCCGGGGGTATAGGAGTCGTTGTATAACCTGATGGTGAAGTCACACCTCCTCTTCCTGCAAAATAGGGCACACTTGATTCCCTGTGAACAAATTCCAGGCGGAAGGTAATGCATTGCCAGGGCATCACATCAAAATTTGTCGAACAATCCCATCCCTGGAATTTATCACCCGGGTTTGTTGTGAATGGAAAAGCTCCTTCTGTTTTTGTGGGATCGTTAGGATTTGGCAACGGGCTGGCCTGACCGGTAGGTAATAATACCAGATACCTCCCGGGATTTGTCATGTAACCACCGCCAATCGTCCATGCAAGTTTGTTTTTCAGAAACCACATACGGTTGTAAACCATTCCACTTGCAAAGTATTGAGCAGGTCCGTGGGCACTATCCCCGTTTTTAAATCCATCCACACCATCTCCTGTCTCAAAGCCAACATCACCTGTCAGGGAAAATGCCATCATGCTGACACCCTTTGATTTTGGATGATACAGGTATCTGACAAGTAAACTGTTATCTGAATGAAACCGTTTTCTGCCGGGTAAGCCCGCCGCATCGGTTCCGTAATAATCATTTGTTAACAGCTTTAAGTTATTGTTTGGCATCCAGGTTATATTAAATCCTACGCCCGGCATACTGTTGAAGGATCCATAACTTTGCCAGCCATTTATAATCCATCCTTCGATTTTCAAATGACCTGAAGGAAATAACTGCAAACGGATACCGTTAAAAAACCAGGGGGTATTATCAGAAGTAAATGATGCCTGGTATTCCCAATTTTCGGGTTGATAATATGAATTCAAACCGATATATGACATAAACATTCCTGCATCGATATTAATTCCGTTCCATTTATTGAAATGATAACCTATATAAGCTTCACTTAAATACCGGTAAACATCAGCCAATTTATACTGGCCACGATAAGGGCTAAAGTCATTCCGCGGAACAACAATTGACCGGGTTCCAAATTGTGTCATAATACGTGCACGTGCACCCATAAAACTAAAATCCCCGCCAAAATGCAAAGCTGAAAGCTGGATCTCATTGTCTCGAGCCAGTGCCGTAGATCCGACAACTGTATTATCGATCGGATTGTTAAATGAATATGAATAATTGACATCCATCATCACGGTGGGGATAAAATATTTCCATTTGTTAAACAGGGAGGAATCCCTACGGTCACTTCCATTCTGCCATGTCTGGTCAATCCCGTCGAACGGACCTTTTTCAGAAACTGCATTATCCTGTGCAATCACATTAATACCTGAAATGCATACCATTAAAAGGGTTAAAACTTTTCTCATATCCTTGTTTTTAATTATTAAGGTCCCTCTTGCAAATGGCTTGTTTACTCAATTCGTAGACCTGGTTCAGTAGATACCTATTATTTGAGCTGTCATAAGCCGTAAGATCTTTATCCCCCGGGAAGTATACATCTAAAAGAATCTGAAAAGAAACATCTTTTGAGAGAACTCTTTTCAGGTTCCATTTTGAAAGTGGGTACAAAGGGGAGTTTGCATTCTCACTAAAAAAATAATTTGTCACGCGATGCGTGTTTTTAGGTTCCCCTATTATAAAGGTACTGCTGTATAAAAGAATTTTTCCTACCGGATCAAGGATTTTATAAGTGCCCTTATTGTAAAACCTATAACAGATATTCTTTTGATCGCGAAATCCGAAAATAGAATCTTTATTCAGTTTGATGACCTTATTCCTGGTAACTATTTTTATTGGAGTTTTGAAGGTGACATCATTTAAATGAAACCTGTAACTGTTGTCGATTCTATTATAGCTAAACGAAATTTTACCGTTTATAAAATCCTCCGAAGATAAATAAACGCCTTCTTTCGCCTTTTGGCCAATCAATTTATCATCCCGTAAATAACCACCTTTCTGTGCCTTGACTGTAAATAAAATCACTAAGCCACAGATCATCAAAAATATATATTTAGTTTTCATAGTTTCAATTCGTTATCATTTTGTCGATCTTCCGAATATTTGTCTGGGTCAACAAGTGAATAAAAAAGATATCCAAGGGAGATCAGACCTATTAACATTCCGATTACGTACCCTGCCGGAGCGTCAACTCCAAGTGAAGTACTAGGGGCCACGACTAAAAATATTGTATTCAAATCAAATCGGTTTTGACGGAACAAAAATGCGACGAAACTTATAAGTATTTTATAAGGATTTCCTTAAGGATATAAAGATTTTATAAAGAAGGAGATCGTGACTGAAAATCACTTGAAAATCAGGGATTGCAAAATAATTAGCGTTTCTCCTACAAGAAAACTGGCCCCTCGTATAAGAAAGCCAGTATTAACGGATTTTTACAATTTCTTTAACAGAACTGCCCCACTTGAATAGCCACCTCCAAACACAGAAATGACAATTGTGTCATTTTTCTTGAATTTTCTCCAGCTTTGAGATAATACTATTGGGGTACTTGCAGAGCCAGTATTACCAAGTTGCTCAATGTTTGTTAGCACTTGTGATGGCTCTAAGTTCAATTCTTTCACTACAAAATCTGTAATTCTGGCATTCGCCTGATGTGGGATAAAATAGTTCAATTGGTCAAGAGGAATGCCGTTCTTTTTTAAAATTTGCTCAGTTTCCTGAACTATATATTTACAAGCATATTGAAAAACATCTCTCCCAAATGGCATTTTGATCCCTCCGTCCCTAGGTCTTGCGTAAACCGCATCAATACTCTTGCCAATATGTCCCAATCCATTAGTATTCACATCAAGAACTTCAAAATCACTTTCTGTGTACCTTTGGTTTGTAAGTACAACAGCTGCTGCACCATCGCCCCACAAAAATCCTGATTTTTTATCAGAATCATCATTATAAAGACTATTATTTTCCGAAATAACTATTAATGCTTTACTTGCTTTATTGTTGGCAAAAAAGCAGTCAACGATTTCTACAGCATTTACAAAGGATGAACATGCGGAATCAATAGTAAAGCATTTTGCATTGTTAATATTAAATTCTCTCTGTACTGCATGTGCCAAAGTGCCAACAGTATCATAAGGAGTGTAGGTCGCCCCGATTATTAAATCAATTTCAGCGATTGAAAAGGGCAATTCACAAACTGCCTTCTTAACAGCCTCAATTGCGAGTGAATTGGTGTTCTCGAAAGGTCTGGTACGCCTTCTTTGTTTAATTCCACTTTTTGAAAAAATATCCTGGTCGGGAATACCATAATTGACTGAAAAGTATTCGTTGGGGACTAGGATATCCGGAACATAATGAGTTACTAAATTTAGTATCATATGGGGGTAGATAATAAAGAATGTCAAGGCTAATTCGCATTCAATCGAGATATTTCTTTAGAAAGAAAAAGGAATTGGGAGAACCCCGGAATTGGGTAATTGTACGATACCGATAGAAACCAAATCCTTTTAGCAAAAGTATCATTTTTTTACACATAACGAGTTTAATTTTCAAGTCATTGAAAATCAATGATCAAAGAATTTACATAGTGATAGTTTTATAAGAAATGTGACGGATATTTGATCTGAAAACGTGTAAGGTGTTGATTTTCACTGGGTAGTTCCATTCCTTGGAAGAATGGAATATTTGCATTCGAATATCCTGCCCTTATTCTGACCAGCCTTTCCAGAAATTTTGAAGCATCAAACCTCGATAATATCCTGGATTCTATCCATAGAGGGTTCCTGACTATCGGTTACATGGATAAGATTGATGACTTTTCGTGGGAAATGTTGCTTCTTGCAAAAATAAAGCAGATCGGAACCGATATCATTTCCAGGATGCTGTGTGACTTTCTGCGATTCGAACCTCTTGCCTTGCAGGCCATACCTGGTTTCAATACCAATACTGTTAGGTATGAGATGCTGGGGCCAGTGTTTGATAATGATCTTGGTTTTTATTTTCATTTAAGATAATTGAACAGCTTGACAATGATTATGATCTGTCAGGATGGGGATGAGTAAGTGTTACCCTCTTGTTCACAGATCCTTTTTACCCTACTTTCTCTGTTTCTTCTCGCTTTCATTAGAATTCTTACCATTTATATATTTATAGGTAGATCAATTATGATATTTGTTTTTGCTACATTTGATGTGGAATTGATCCAATTTGAGGATTTTAAACCTTTATAATGGACATAAATCAAACAAACAACTACAGCTATGGAATTTTTTGGAATAAACTGGGATGAAAAACATTTACTTAAAACCAATACGAAGGTAATCTGTACTTCAAATTCTGAAGAACTTATCCCAGAGGATCTTAAGAAAGATATTGAACCATGGCTTTCAGCCATTTTTCAAAGTGAACATTTAACATTGCTAGTGGGTGCAGGGCTGACTTGTGCAGTGTCATATATCGCAGAAGTTAAATCAATTGAGATGGCACGGCTTGCATTAGAAGATAAACTTAGCCCATTCATTACAAAAAAAGCTAATGAAACTGCAGAAAAAATGAATCGTGGTGAGGCAAATATTGAAGATGATATTAGAATAACCCTTGAATTAATAAATGGTTTGAAAATAATGGAAGATGAGAGATGTTCAAACTTAGAAGATGAATTGAACGATAAACTCCTTATTTTCATTAAAGGTATTTTAAAAACAGAAAGAGATTTCATCACAAAACTTAAGGCAAATGATAGAAATTCCATTCTAGCATTTAATCTCCTTAAAAGCTTCATTTTGAGTTTTACAAGTAGGGCTGCATCACGAGAGCGATTGAATATTTTTACGACTAATTATGATAGATTTATTGAATTAGCTTGTGATGAGACTGGCGTTTTGTTATTGGATAGATTTAAGGGTAAAATTCAACCCATATTTAGGAATACAAGACTTGAGCTAGATTATCATTATAACCCTCCTGGAATTAGAGGAGAACCAAGATATGTTGAAGGTGTTTCAAGGATTACAAAACTACATGGTTCAATTGATTGGAAATTTGAACAGGATAAAATAATAAAATCTTTACTTCCTTTTGGGGCATCAGAGACTCATCCAGAAATTCCAAAAAAAATAACTGAACAAGTTGTTATCTATCCAAATTCCTCAAAGGATATTGAGACTGCATTTTATCCATATGCGGAATTATTCCGAGATTTTTCTTCAGCAATTTGTCAACCTAATTCTGTATTAATAATTTATGGGTATGGCTTTGGAGACAGCCATATTAATAGAGTGATCGAGGACATGCTGACTATACCTTCGACTCATATTGTGATTATCGCATGGGATGAAAATAAATCAAAGAATGGGGATTCAATGAATTTTGGTGCTGCAAGGGAGAGAATAGTAAGATTTTTAGAAAACAAAAACTCAGCTCAGTGTTCTTTGCTTATTGGTGAGCATTTTGGAAATTTAACGAACCTTGTTGAATTTTACTTACCTAAATCTGCAATCGACCGATTGACAATAAAAATGCAAAAATTAAAAGACAACAGAGGAGATAGATTTCAGGGACAAGAACATATTGTGATTAATCCGGAGGAACAAAATGAACTTTAGTAATCAATTTGATTTTGACCATTTACGCAACCTTACTATTGGTACAGTCGATTATGTATCACCCAATGAAATAAAAGTAGTTCTTGATACTTCTGCCCCTCAGAATACGGCTTTGAATACAGGAACACCTACTCTTTTTCCCAGAATTAATGGTTTTGTATTAATTCCGAATGAGGTTGGTGCTTTAGTTGGTCTAATAAGTTGGCTTTGTATTGAGCATAGTCAATTCCCAAAACGAAAGGGGTATAAGGACTTTGATTTGATTGATCTACCTTTCCCCCTGCGTAAAATGTCTGTTACGCCGATGGGGACATTAAAACAAGAAGGGAAAATAGAAGAAAAATTATACATACTCGAAAGAGGGGTCTACAGTTTTCCTTCAATTGGTGATTCAGTTATTTTACCAACAGATGTTCAGTTAAGATCTATCATTGAAAATAAGGAGAAGAATTCAATTGTAAAAATAGGCGTTGCTCCAATTGCAGGAAATGCAGAGGTCAGAGTTAATCCAAATAAATTATTTGGTCGTCACATTGCTATACTTGGAAATACGGGAAGTGGAAAATCTTGCAGCGTTGTTGGGATTATAAGATGGACACTTGATGAGGCATCAAAAAAGTTGACGAAAGGTCAGGAATTAAATACTCGGTTTATTGTTCTTGACCCTAATGGAGAATATACCCACTCTTTTGATGGTCTTAATTGCGAAATAAAAAAATTCAAAGTTGAATTAACTGAAGATGATAAAAAAAGTTTCAAAGAATTAAAAGTCCCATCATGGATGTGGAATAGTTATGAATGGAGCTCATTTTCAGATGCTAGTGGTAAAACACAAAGACCATTGTTGAAACAAGCATTGCGAGAATTAAAGTCAAATACACTGGAAAAAACTTCAATAATTGCTGGAAGGACAAAAAGATTCTTATTGACCAGTTTATTTACCATTCAGGCTGACTTAAACAATGGGCCTTCAGCATATTCAGGTAAACCGGGTAAAAATGAATTTGGTAACAAATTGAACTCATTTATTGAAGGGATTAATTTTTACAGTATTCAACTTGATGAACCCTACAAATCCTCTTTAATTTCTGCGAGTTCAATTCTTGAAGGAATCAGAACAGCAAAATATGGTGGTGTTTACGAGAATAATCCATGGTATCGAGATTTTCTTGTAAGCGAATTAGAACTGGTAGTTTCAACCATTACAGGATTACTTAGTACCTATTTTCCTGAAACATTGGTTAATAGCAATGAAGACAATCCTATTCCATTTTCGGTTGAAGAAATTGCTAATTATATTGACAGTTTAGCTGAAAAAGAAGGTAAGCTTCAATTTGTTGACTTTTTAACAATGCGTACCCGAACAATTTTTGCGGATACCCGTATGAATTCTATAATTGTGAATGATAAATTAGTTTCATTAGATAGTTGGTTGACAGATATTATCGACGGAATCTCAATTATTGATTTATCGCTCATCCCTTCTGAAATCACACATTTAGTTGTTGCTGTGATATCCAGGGTGGTTTTTGAATCATTACAGAGATATAGGAAAATGAATAATAAACTTCTCCCTACTGTCCTGGTTATGGAGGAAGCGCATAATTTTATCAAACGGTATAATGAAAGTAATGAAGAAATATCAGCCTCTCAACTTTGTACGGAATCATTTGAAAAAATCGCACGAGAGGGTAGGAAGTTTGGATTAAGTCTATGTTTATCATCTCAAAGGCCATCAGAACTTTCACCAACTGTATTATCCCAGTGCAATACATTTTTATTACATAGAATTGTTAATGACAAGGATCAAGAATTAGTAAAAAAACTTGTTCCTGATAATATTGGAGGATTACTGGATGAACTTCCAATATTGCCAACTCGCAAGGCAATTCTACTAGGATGGGCTACTCCAATCCCAATTCTTGTTGAGATGAATGAATTAGAGCCTAAACATAGACCAAAATCAGCAGATCCTGATTTTTGGGATGTTTGGACCAGGGCTGAGGAACGAGAAGTGGACTGGAAAAAACTTGCTGATGATTGGCAGGGTATAGGGACTAAAGACTTGAAGAAGCCTGAACAAAAGGATTAAGTAAATAATTAATATTTTTTCCTTAAACGATTTCTGATTACTCTATTAAAATTTTTATTGTCCTTTAGTTTTGTTTGTATTGAGCTTCCTTGGCTCGAAGCAAAACATTCAAATTAAACTCTCCGAACGTGAAATAGCCGAAGCCTGGGCTAAGATCACCATTCAACTCTGGGGAAGAACCTGAGCCGAATGAAAATCGGTCGGAATTCCTCTGGAGACCTCGATCGAAGTTTCTAATATAAAGAAATGACCCGATTCCCATGCAAATGTCGACTGGATTGAATTCACATTCAATTATTACGGCAAGTTCCTGTAATTTTTAAAAATGTAAATGTCCTTAAACCAGGTATAGCTTTGACCACAATAGACACTCGGTTTCTGAGGGTTTTGACTTCGCTTTCGATGATATTTTATAGTGTTCATCTTCACTATTATGATATTTTATAAATCATTGATAATCAACCAAGAGGTTAAATGAGAAAAGAGAGGTTGACCGATTCTTGATGGATATTTGATCCGGTAAGTTGTAATGAGTGAAAATCATTCTGCGGTTCCATTCACCCGTGGAATGGAATAGTATTAACAGTTTCCTTACCTGTTTTCTTTTCAAAGAAGATTGTATTCCAGGTGTTGAATCATGAATAAAAAGAAGAAAAACTGGATGAAAGATAATTTAGGGAACTGTTTTATTATAAATAGTCACTACCGGCCGTTATCGACCTTAAGGAATTGAGGCCATTTCAAAAAATTGGGAAGCATATTCTTCGCAAAACATGAATATAGAATATTTTAACATTTTGAGCAATCACTCATTTTTACGCATTTGCAAGCTCGCACAAGCTACCGCTAAAACAAAAGGCATACAAAATAGCTGGAATCTTCCACCGCTCTCTAGTAAATGAATTCTTAAAAAATTATTTTAAACAATAGTAGATAGAATCAACTAATTTATATTATCTTTGCACAGTCTTAAAACTCAAGAAATGAATAAGCAGGAATTACCTTTAGGGATGATCTTAGCCCGAATGATGCACGAAATGTTTAGGGTGCTTAAAAAACGTACTGGTGAGATTGCTGAAATAAAACTTACACTTGAGCAATTTGGATTACTTCATGCAATCAACATGAAAAATGAAGATGTGATACAACAAGATATGGCTGAAATAATGGGAAAAGATAAATCAGCCATATATAGAGTTATTGACTCCTTAGAAGAGAAAGAGCTTGTCAGGAGAGTTGTTGATAAGAATGACAGGAGAAAGAATTTTCTAATGGTTACAAAAAAAGGTGAAGCGGTAATTGAACAATATTTGGAAATAGAATTCAAATTAATTAAAGAATTGAAAGAAGGTCTTAGCAAATCTGATATTGATACATTTTACAGTGTAGTTAATCATATCAGGAATAAAGCAGAAAAATTATAACTTTTTTTTTAAATTAATAGTAGATATAATCTACTGTCGATACATAATACTATTATGAAATCAAAAAAGAAATTGATAGAGATGTTGATTCTGTCATTATTACTGACAGATGTTTCCTCATTTGCCCAAAAGACATTCACTCTCAAAGAATGTATCAAATATTCACTTACCAATAATAGCAATATAAAAATTGCTAATTATGATGTTGATATTTCACAAAAAAAGATTACCGAGCAGCTTGGGAATTATCTTCCTCAAATTAATACATCAGGGGAATTAGATGACAATTTAAAACTTGCAACTCAACTTGTGCCGGCCGAGATGCTTGGAGGCACTCCCGGTACATTTATACCCATTACATTCGGGAACAAATACAGTGTAACGGGGGGCGTACAGTTAACACAAAAACTATATGATCCCATTTCTATATATGGGGTTCGATCAGCAAAAATCAGTAAGGAAATAACTTTACAAACCCAGCAAAAAACAAACGAATTGACTGTCTTTAATATTAGCATGGTTTATTACCAAACCCTAGTGATTCAAATGCAAATGAATGTGCTTAAATCTACACTCACAGCTTCGGATCAATCTTTAAAATCAATTGAGTTAAAATATAAAAACGGTATGGCAAAAAAAATTGATGTGGATAAAATCAGGGTGAGCTATAACAACACAAAATCTCAATTAGAACAAGCTGAATTAAGTTATTTTCAATCCTTAAATACGCTGAAATATAACATGGGAATGCCGGTTGACAATTCAATGGAGTTAGCCGATACAACCATAAATATAAGTAAATATTTGCTCGCAAATGACACAGTACAAAAATTACAAATAGAAAATATTATTGACTATCAGTTAAACAAAACAAATATCTCTTTGATGCAAATAGCTAAAAAAACAAATTTAGCTGCATTCCAACCTTCTTTATCTTTTTTTGGGAATTATAATTATAATGCAATGCGACAAGAATTTAATTTTTTTGATGGAGGCAAGGACTGGTATCCAAGTTCAGCGATTGGCATCAAGCTTACGATTCCAATATTCGATGGGCTTCAAAGAAATTCAAGAGTTGCCCAATCAGAGTTGAATATAAAAAAAGCTGAAGAAAACTTATTGCTTACAGAGCAATCACTTAAAGTTGATAATTCCAACTATAACATCCAGTACAAAAATGCATTAGATAACATCAATAGAGAAAAAGAAAATCTTGACTTAGCCGAAAGTGTATATAAAAATACACAACTGGAATACCAGCAAGGTACAGGTGCTACGCTTGATTTAATCCAGGCCGAAAGTTCATATATGGCGGCTCAAAACACATATTTCAATAAACTGCTGGATCTCTGCATCGCCCGTATTGAGCTTGAAAAATCCAAAGGAACTTTAATGAAGTTTATCAATAATTAAAATAAATATAATTATGAAAAGGATAATCATCATCGTCATCGCTTTGTCAGTATTGACGCTTATTGTGCTAAGGCTGTCGACTAATTATAAAAAAGTAAACGCAAATAAAAATGTAAGTACAGATTTGGCTTATGTATCTGTAAATGTTTTTCCTGTTTCAAAAATGTCAATGACCAACAGTTTGCAATTGACAGGTTATATGGGGGCATATTCCGAAATAGTTATTGCTTCTGAGGCACAAGGAATTATTACTTCCTTAAATGCTGAACTTGGACAGGAAAAATCAAAAGGGAGTATTATAGCAACCATTGATGATAAACTAAAAAAACTTGCTGTTCAAACAGCCAGCATCAGCACAGCAAAGCTTAAAAAAGATTTGGAAAGGTACGGGAATCTTTATAAAGGGGGCACAGTTACAGAACAACAATTAAATGATGCTCAAAATTTGTACGACAATGCTGAAATACAATTAGAACAAGCTGAAAAACAGCTCTCCGATGCTACTATTAAATCCCCGATAAGCGGTATTATTACCAGTAAACAGGTTGAAGAAGGCGAATACATCAATACTGGCAGCCCAATTGCAACAATCGTCGATATCTCGAAACTTAAAATAAAATTGAATGTTTCCGAAGCAAATGTATATCAACTTAAATTAAAGGATAAAGCAATTATTACAACAGATATATATCCCGGAGTAGTATTTGAAGGAAAAATCAGTTTTATTAGTTCGCAGGGGGATGATTCACATAACTATCCTGTTGAAATTGTAATTTCTAATAATCCGGAACATCCTTTAAAATCAGGAACTTTTACAAACGTGATGATAAAACTTCCGGTTGCATCGGATGCATTGTATATTCCTCGTGAATCTTTGCTGGGAAGTATAACAGAAGCCTCAGTATATGTTGCCGAAAACGACAAGGCTGTACTTAAAAAAATTGTTGTAGGAAACGGAAATGATAAATATATAAAGGTTATTTCCGGTTTAAAAGAAGGTGAAAAAGTAATTATTAATGGGCAGATAAACCTCTCCGAAAACAAAGCAATTAAAATTATAAAGTAAAAAATAATAGTTATGTCAATCACTGAAATTGCAATAAAAAGGCCAACACTGGTAGTCGTATTTTTTTCCGTCTTAGCTATTCTTGGAATAACATGCTATACTAAATTAAATTACGAGCTAATTCCTAAACTTAGTTTTCCTGCACTCAGTATCGTAACTACCTACCCGGGTGCGTCAGCAAATGAGATAGAAAGTTCTGTAACAAAAAAATTAGAAGACGCCCTTTCTTCACTGGAGAATGTTAAAAGTATGCAATCGTCTTCACAGGAGGGGCTATCTACTATTACGATCGAATTAGAATCGAGTGCAGATGTTAATATAGCGGTACAGGATGCCCAGCGAAAAATCAATGCTATGGCTGCAAATCTTCCAAATGGGTCGAAAGCGCCATCAATTAATAAATTCTCTTCCGATGAAATGCCTGTAATTAAACTTGGGGTTACAGCTAAAATCGCCCCGACAAAATTGTATTTGCTAACGGATAACCAAATCAAGTCACAACTTTCAAAGCTCAAAGGTGTGGGACAGGTTTCACTGGTCGGAGGAAATGAACGAGAAATTAAAATCAACATCAATAAAAGGAAGCTTGATGTATACAAGATTACAATCAGCCAGATATATCAGGCAATTTACAATTCAAACATTGAAATGCCTACAGGCAAAATTGAAAGTGATGTTAAACAATATACAGTAAGGTTATTAGGAAAATTAAAGTCTGTAGATGAGTTTCGTAATATAACGGTTGCAAGGACGATTTCAGGAAGCAGTATCAAATTATCCGATATTGCCGAAGTTGATGACGGAATTGCAGAACAAACAAATTTAAATAAAATTAATGGCAAAAATTCAATAGGTATCATTATTCAAAAACAGTCAGATGCTAATACGGTTGACGTATGTAAGCTTGTAAAAGAGCAATTGAAATTACTTGAAAATCAATATTCTGAATATCAATTAAAGTTCGATGTTGCTTCCGATAGTTCAACGTATACCTTAGCTTCTGCCAATGCTGTAATGCAGGATTTAATGTATGCCGTATTACTTGTTGCATTTGTCATGTTCATTTTTTTACATAGTATCCGGAATTCTTTAATAGTATTAATTTCTATTCCTGCTTCAATCATTTCGGTTTTTATTGCTATGTATATTTTTAATTTCTCACTCAATTTGCTCACATTAATGGCGCTCTCTCTATTGATTGGCATTTTGGTGGATGATTCTATTGTGGTTCTTGAAAACATTTACCGTCACATGGAAATGGGGAAAGATAAGCGAAAAGCTGCACTTGAGGGCAGAAATGAAATCAGTTTCACAGCTGTCGCTATAACCATGGTGGACGTTGTAGTATTTCTGCCTCTTTCTTTAGTATTTGGTATGATAGGCAGTATGTTGAGGGAGTTTGCACTGGTTATTGTATTTGCAACTCTTATGAGTCTGATAGTTTCATTTACAATCACACCTTTATTAGCCTCCCGCTTCAGCAAAATTCAGGATCTTACGAAAAAAAATGTTATAGGTAAATTTTCCATATGGGTAGAAGCTACTTATAAAATTCTTTTAACATTTTACGAAAGAATTCTACAATGGAGTTTAAATCACCGTAAAACAGTATATAGCATAGTAACCTTATTAGTTGTAATATCCTTTTCGCTTGTAGGGATGGGCTTGGTAGGCACAGCATTTATGAACAATGGTGATCAGGGAGAATTTATAATAAAGCTTGAAGGAGAACCTCAGAATACGGTTTACCAGACGACTCAACTGACACAAAAAGTTGAGAATCTTTTGTTGCAAAAACCAGAGGTTGTCAAAGTCTTTTCTAACATCGGATACTCTAGTTCTGATTATGGAACAGGTAGTAGTGTTAATAATAAGAGTGAAATAACAGTAAATCTGATTTCAAAAAATAAAAGAGCAATTTCTGTAGAGAAATTTGCCGCCATGATAAAAAAAGAAGTTCAGGAAATACCCGGGTTAAAAATCAGCGCAACTCCTACATCTATGATGGGAAATGCAGATGATGCTCCGATTCAGGTTTTGTTGCGTGGACCCGATGTGAATAAGCTTTTTGAAGTGGGTGATAGCGTGATGAAAATTATGAAACAAATACCAGGCACTAATGATGTAAAACTATCCGTTGATAAAAGCAAACCCGAGTTGCAGATTAAACCCGACCGCGAAAAAATGGAACAATTGGGGCTTAATGTGCAACAGGTTGGAAGTACGCTAAGTCTTGCATTAGCCGGAAATACCGATCTGCAATATTCCGAAGGCGCTGATGATTTTAATATTAAGGTGCAGTACGATCAATTCAACCGTAAAAAAATTGACGATATAGGGTCGCTAACATTTTTGAATAACCAGGGCAAGGTTGTGGAATTAAAAAACTTTGCTGCTATTTCTCAATCACTGGGGCCTAATAAACTTGAAAGATACGACCGTATTTCTTCACTTACGGTAAATTGTTCAGTTTATGATCGTCCGGTCGGAACAGTAGGAGAAGAAATAAAAGCAGCTTTAAAAGAAAAGATTCATGTCCCCGAAATTACTATTGACTATAAAGGACAAATGGAAAGACAAGCCGATGCTTTTAGTAGTTTATTTACGGCCATTGCTGCCGCACTGATTTTTGTATACCTGGTAATGGTTGCCTTATATAATTCATACCTCTATCCATTTGTTGTATTATTCTCGATACCTGTGGCGGTAATCGGAGCTTTATTTGCATTAGCGCTTTCAGGTGAATCGCTTACAATCTTTTCTATGATAGGAATGATAATGTTGATTGGGCTTGTTTGTAAAAATGCGATTCTGATCGTTGATTTTACAAATAAATTCAGAGATGAAGGTTTAGCTGTAAGGGAAGCATTAATAGAAGCAGGTAAAAAAAGGTTAAGACCTATTCTTATGACAACATTTTCAATGATTTTTGGTATGCTTCCCATTGCTCTTGCATCGGGAGCAAGCGCCGAAAGTAAAAACGGGCTGGCCTGGGTTATTATTGGCGGTTTGACAAGTTCTTTACTTTTTACATTAGTACTGGTTCCGTCTGTTTATACGAGTATGGAAAATTATAAAGAAAAATTCAAGAGAATATTTTCACTAAAAAAGCAAATCATTACTATAGAAAGTCATGACTGAATTAATAAGTAAAATTTTGATTCTCTTATATTAACAAAAGTAAATTTCCGTCCTGAACTAAACCGATACCACATCCTGAAATAAAATGAAATCGACTAAAAATCCATTTTTTAATTTTTTCAATCTCCCCTTAGTGATGCACAGGGGAGTTGAAAAATGTGATAGTGCCTCTAAAATTTGGTAGTGGTATAAGAAATGCCCAAGAAGTGGTGCCAATTTACATCATTCCGGAAATTCAGCAGTAATGTCAGAAACAGTATAGTCATCCTTTTAATAATTCTCCGAATAATTTTGTTGAGATTACTGCTCCATTTTTAGAAACATCAGAGGGATTGTAACTTTCAATCGAAAAGTCTACCATATTCCCGTTAAACCCACTATTCTTCCAGTAGTTCCCTATACCCATTGGTAGGCGTATACTTATCCATATAACGTGTCAAAGTTTCAATCCGGGTATGACCGGTGATCCCCATGATAATATTCAAGGGAATGCCTTTGGTAATTGACCGGGTGATAAAAGTGCGTCGAGCTGTATGTGATTCCAAACATTCCCACTTTTGTTTCCGGATTTCCAGCCTCAGATTTCCCCTTTGTTCAACCAGAACTACCTCACTATCAAATAAACCTGACGCTTGTCCCATTTTCTTCAACAAACGGTTGTAAGTCTGTGTCGTATACATCTGAATGTTGTAATTGTATCGTTCCAAAATTTCACGTGATAACCTTGTCAGTGGAATAATCTGTTGTATGTCGGTCTTTTCACTTTTCTTCACGATGTTATTGTTAATAATGTGGTGTTCCCGAATTGAAATCAGGTCTGAGTACCTCAGTGATGTCATACATCCAAACAAAAAAAGATCTTTCACCCGTTGGTACTTTCCCGGTTCCCACGCTTTTAATTTTGTGAATTCTTCTTCCGTCAGGGTGACGATTGTTGGATCATAGGTCTTAATCTTTACACGGGAGTAATCGAAATTCAATTTCATGTACTTTCGTTCTATACAGTAGTTCAGGAAGATCTTGAAGGATTTCAATCGTTTCTTGACTGAGTTGTTATTCATACCACGTTTGTTGATAAGGTATGTTTTGAATCGGTTCACCATATCTTCTGTGACATCGGTCAGTTGGAATTGATTTTTAGCTGCTTTCTCAAAACCGGCCAAAGATCCTCGAAGATTGATGTAATCAGTCAAAGATTGGGGTTTCAGATTACCATGCTTTACTTCAGTGGTTTTAAGATTGAAGAATTCTTTGTAGAAATCCATTAAAGATGAATTGTTGGTGTGAGATTCGTCTTTCATCTTTGCTTTCAAATACTCTCTTGGTGGATTAGTGCCGGTCTCCAACCGATACTGATAGATAATATCCCTTTGTTTCTTGACCAGTGTTTGAATGATCTTCTGGTTCTCAGGTGTGTTCTGTTGCTTGGGATCAATTCCAGTCGGGTATCGAAATACCAATCCCTTATTACTGTAATAGATAAAAATCTTCCCCTTCAGGGCAATTACTTCTTTGTCTTTCATAATCAGCGTGTTAACGTTTTGAGACAAAGGTGGGGCTGCGCTTTTGGCAAAAAAAATTAAATCAAAGAAAAAGATCAAGAAAGTTATAAAAATCTTCAAAAATGGGTAAGGTTCTCTACTTCTGAGAAAGTTAACATATTGATAAGTAATTTCTTATGAATGGATAAAATTATTTATCAGGGTCAAATATTAATCAAGTTTTCTAGCTGAGATAATTATTAATTTTACTGGAGAAAAGCTGATACCAATGGATGAACTTATCAAGAAAGCCGCTGAATTGACGCCAATTGAGGAATATAATGGTGTTTCATACAAGCGTGATGATCTTTTTCGCCCATTTCCGGATGAAGAACTCAACGGAGGTAAGGTACGCCAGGCTATAAACCTGATCCATCAAAATCTGAACCTGATTAACTCGGAATATCATGGTAAGGTTGCCACTACCTGTCAGAAAGATTCCCCTCAAGGCTTGATCGTTAGCCGTGTGGCGAAAGCATATAAACTTGGTTGTTTCATTGGATATGGCAACATAAGCCCAAAAACATTAATAAAAAATAGTTTCATCCAACACACCCGACAGAATAACGCTCAGGTTGAATCCATTATTAACCAAGGATTCGATAACGCGATTTCCAGTCGATTGAAAAAATTACAAGAAGCTGGAACTGGAAACAATTTCTTCATTATCAAGTTTGGGATTGAGGTCGAGAAGAATCCAATCGTTGTCGACTGTATCGCGGATCAGGTTAAAAATTTACCTGACAATCTTTATAATTTAGTCATCCCGACAGGGAGTGGGATAACTGCAGGTAGTATTCTACGTGGAATAAAGAAATATGGGAGAAAGATCAAGAACGTCTATGTCGTTCACATTTCAGGTCAAGATAGAAATAAGAAGATAACTGAAATTGCAGGGTCAGTGCCTTACATCTACGTCAAAGGAACTGGCTTCCCATACCATCGCAAAGTTATGAGAAACGTTACGGATAGATTTGTGTTGGATGAGATCTATGAAGCAAAAGCCTACGATTGGATGCTTCATAATCTTGATGTTCGAAGAGAAAAAACATTGTTCTGGTGTGTGGGTAATACGAATTACTATCGCTAGGATTATTTTGAACGATGTGTAAATAATAAAAAGATTTGAATATCTTCGCTGAAAAGAATAGATATGATTCTAAAAAATCAAATCATTCATTTTTTTAATACCTTTGAAATCTTCGACTCCCAAATGGATGATATTCCACATGATGAATTTTGGAACATGCTACTTAACAAAGTAATCCGGGGAACCAAAAAGGGCAAAATATCAGAAGATGGATTTTCTGTAATGTTTATCAATCCTCAAAAGCTAATTAAGATTTGTGTTGACTTTTGCGTGTTAAGCATAATCCCAGGCCCAATCATCCGAGCTGAAATGTTTCACCTAGTTAAGCTGGTCAGAAAAATCAGAAGGAAAACAAAAAAGATAGCATTCTGCCGGATGTGTCAGTATTAAATCACATTATATATAGAGTTGTTAATACTCATTTATAAATTAAAAAATATATTAGGTTCAATAAGATATTAATTATGACCACTCCTTCAAATACTGTTGTATTGATTGATTTTGATAATTATTTTAAGAAGGATATAAATGATTATAATGAAAATGAGATTGAATTTCATCTTGATAAATTAATTCAACAAGTATTAAAAAAAACGCCTGAAATACAAAACATATCTTTAAGACTATATGGCGGTTGGTTTGAAGGAGAGCATCTTTCAAAAAAAGCCTCAACCGCTATGCAATTATTTTCAAATATCACAATCTTCCCAATTCATTTAAAATACCAGAATAGACTTATTCATGGAGATATTGAGTTTGTTACCGAGTTAATACAAATTCCTAGGTTCAAGTGGTATCACACATTTAAAGAGCGTGCAGGAACTCCACATATTAGAATTAATAAAGAACATTTAGGTGTTGTTTGTGAGAATTCAAAGGATATATGTCCTGTGTTTATCCTTTCAAGGTTCACTAAATCTAAGACAAGGTTTTGTAAAGTTTCTGGTTGTACCACTATCCAAAAGGACGTTTTTTTTATCAAAGAGCAAAAAATGGTTGACACCCTCATTGCCTGTGATATAATAAATCTGTTCGAAAATCAAGAAATTCAGTCTTTATTCCTTATTTCAGAAGATCTTGATCATTTGCCTGCTGTTGCATTTGCTGGTTGCAGAAACAATAATCAGACAAAGGTCTATTTGTGCATCAGTAATGAAAACCTTATACCGGTCTTTAATTCAATTATGAGCACATTCAATATAGAAATAATTATTTTATCATGATAAATTTCAAAGAAATTGTGTCTGACCTTCAATCATTTGCTGATGATGAAAAGGAATTAATCATTGAACGAGATGGTAACATATTGTTCACAAGGCTTGGGAATGATATGAATTTTAGATTATTTGAAAATGACTCTGGAACATTCGTAGAATATAATAAATCGAAAATTCCTTATAGAACATTTCTGGCCAAAGAAATTGCAAGGTTGGATTTATTAGCAGTACGAATATTCGAAAAAAGACACAATATTGAGCCATTTGTTGATACTAACTCGAAGCTAAATACTTTTTCTAGTAGATCTGAAGGTAAGGGGATTTCCTTACTTGAAATGGAATGTTCGCAGCCTTTGGTTTTTGGCACAAAAGTCACTTTTGTAACAGCTGATGCTGGCCATGGGAAAACTGTCCTTCTCCGCGAATTCCAGAGAATGCAAGCGGAAAAATATTTACAAGGTAGCTCAAATTTTATTTTTTGGCATATAGATCTCCAAGGTCGTGATTTAGTACGTCTGAATGAAGCCATAATGTATGATTTAGGAGAACTTAGGTTTTCAGGATTGTATTATTCATCTATTATCACATTAATAAAGCATAATCTCATTGTTTTAGGTATTGATGGCTTTGACGAACTTGCAGCAGAAGTTGGTGGTGAAATGGCACTGGGATCACTTTCAAGTTTAGTCGCCTTAATGGAGGGGAAAGGTATACTGATTGCGGCTTCAAGAAGAACTTTCTTTAATACACAGGATTATATCAAGAGAACGAAGTTTTTACAAAGCAAAATTCCTCATGAATGTGCTTTCAATGAACTCAGAATTTGTGACTGGGCAGAAAATGAAAACATTGAATATTTAAGCTATTTTTTCACAAACCCAAAATCAATTTACGATGAAATAGTTGATTCATTACGAACTCAAGAACATCCTCTACTTACTAGACCTTACCTTTTTACGAAAATCGTTAAAGTACTCCAAGAGGATAACATTACTCCTTCCGAGTTTATAATAAAAAATGGGAATCCGTTAGATAATATTAATGATGTAATTGAAGCATTTGTAAAGAGAGAGGTGTTAAAATGGAAAGATACTGATAAGGAAACAGGGAAACCATATCTGACTTTTGAACAACATATACAGTTACTTTCTTTAATAGCGCAAGAAATGTGGGAATCTCAAAGTGATTTAATTTCTGTAGAAACTATTCAATTTTTGCTTTCGTTTCTTTTAGATAATTGGGAAATTGAAGAAAAAATCAAACCAATTATTTTTAGAATGGCTGAGTCACATGCCTTACTAATTCCAGTTGAAAATCGAGACAACTTAAGAAAGTTTGATCATTTGGAATTCAAGAACTTTTTCATCTCTAAATCACTAATCAACTTAGTAATAGATTATTTATCGACTGACAATGCAACCTCAATTAAAAAATTTTTAAGTATTGCTCAGTTACCCGATTCCGTCGCAAGGTATTGTTCGAAAAGAGTGGATTGCAAAAATATTGATCAATTAATCAGTAAATTCAATAAAATGGTTTTAGATGAATGGAAACCAACATATTTACAAGCTAATATTGGCACTTTAATTCCTTTCATTCTTGATGATTATCATCCGGGAAAAACACTTAAAATCGAAAATAGAATAACTTTTTCAAGTTTAATATTTGAAGCTAAAAATCTGAACAATATTGAATTTAACTCATGTAATTTTATCAATATTAGTTTTAAGGATAGTTTATTAAATAATCTAGCTTTTAATAATTCAACTTTTAATGAAATTCGGATTTATGAACATTCCAAGAATGTCTTTAATAATGTGTTCTTCAATAATTGTATTATAACTGCTATCATTATTATTGATGAACTCGAAGTCAGTTATTCTGAATATTCTCCAAAGGGAATTAAATCGGTTTTAGTTGAATTTGGCTTTGTGTTAAAAGATGATTTAGAAAGTAAAGAAGAAGAAAATATTGTGGTAAATCCAAAATTCAAAAAATATGTTAAAAAATTTATTACAAAATTTAATTCCTCAACATACCAATATGAAAAAGATATTGAAGATGAAATTAGCTTTTCAGGATACTCCGATATAATAATTCAGGAAATTATTCCAATTTTAGTCAAATATAATATAATTGAAACAAAGGAGACTAAGAAATCAAAACAAGCTAGTTCAAGAGCTTGGCGACTTATTTTTAGAGATATTCCAGCAATATTTAAATCAGAGGAAGAAAAAACTTCGCCATTATTTGACTTTTGGAGAGAAGTGAATTCACATGAATAAGAAATTAAATCCACTTCTTCGATTAGGTCGAACCAATAAAAATTCCTTGTTGAGTGTAAATGTTGTTATACAATGAAATCTTTATTAAATATTATCCCTACACCAAAAACCCAATTCGTTTCATATTCCCGGTTTTATCCAAAAATTCTTCTTGACAAAGATCCATGATCTGTGATAGATTCATATTTTCCCCGGTCAAGATTTGTTTTAGAACAAGCTTACGAGAAATATTTTCAATCTGTCCTCCGGATAACGAAAATTTATCCGACAACGTTTTATAGTCCGAGTCCGTCAATTCTGGAATTTTATCTTTCCAGATCAAACATCTCGTTTCCTTATCAGGTTTCTTTAATTCGATTTTATAGAGGAACCGCCGTTCAAATGCCTTGTCAAGGTTTGCAGTCAAATTAGTGGTTGCAACGAGAATTCCATCGAGTCTTTCCATGTTCTCTAACAGCAAAGTTTGTATCGCATTTTCGGTTTGCGCCACTAAACTCTGACCTCCAACTTGTCTTTTACCAAGAATGCCATCGCATTCATTCAAAAACAAAATCGGCGTAAGATCATAAGTTTCTACCATTTTCCTGTATCGATCAAAAATCCCTTTAATCAGCTTTTCTGAATCGCCAAACCATTTCGATTTGATCGATGAGATTTCAACTTTGAAAATATCTCTCCCTGTTTGGTTTGAAATTTGTAAACAACTTTCCGTTTTTCCAGTGCCCGGATCACCATAGAGTAATAT
>JBEKQA010000025.1:0-1843 GCA_049520195.1 Bacteroidales bacterium | reverse complement strand
CATGCATTCTGGAACAGATAGACATGTGATTTTCCAGTTTCAAAAGATCTGTTAAAAATGATAACTGTTCTTCTTCCTTTTTGTTAAAGAACAGTTTTCTAGGAACGATTTCAGAACATAATATGATATCCGATCGTTTCTGTTCGGTGGTTACAAACAAGTCTTTATCCTCACCGAACAATAATTCTTTGGCGTATTCTGTAAGCACAATTGTACGATCTGATCGGAAATCACCACTTGGACTGTCAACTAATTTTAATTTCTGTAACCTATTCTCACCTTTAAGGAATTCCCTTCGTATCTTCATCTGATCCTGCGTATTGGTAAATATGGTTTTCAGAAAAATGATTAAATCACTTTCCGCGTAATCTGTAAAATTACTACAGACGTAAAGCAAAATGAGAACTTCATTGACCTGTAAATTAAACCCTTTGATCTGGGTCAACAAAGTTAGATGTCTGTTTTCAGTTATCAACTCATGACAACTTTCGACAAATTCTTCATAACTGAGAAGTTCGTTATCACGTTCCTGTATCAGATTTGAGAAAGTATCTAAGAATTCATAAACGGTCATATTCACCTTTTGACGAGTTGGTAAATGTTTTTCACCCGTAGAAATCGATTGAATGATATAGGTTGGTATGTAAAACACTAGGTTATCAAGTCTATCAGGACACCTCCTACGGCGGCGATCAGAATTGGATTTTCTTAAAACTTTTAACCGGACTAACTCATCGAAATCGTTGATAAACTTGAAAACAGTGAGGATGGAACATTTGAGAAAAGAAGCGATATCTTCCAGATCTATTTCAGGTCTATGGAGGCTGATGGAAAACAAGATAGCGAACCAACGAGCCTGGCGTTCCGTACTTCCAAGGTAAATGGCTAATTTCTTTACATGGACATTAACAGTTTTTTGTGGTTCAGTTGTGAATTTTGAACTGTGGGCCGATTCAGAGATTCTTTCTATGCATTCTAAAAGGTGATTAACTTGTGTTTCTTTTTTCATGATACAAAGGTAGAATGCGGCTTTTGGCAAAAAAAATCAAGTGGTGGGGAAATGAGCCATATAATTAATAGAAAACTGATATAGAATAATGATCAAAAAAGGTCAAATGGAGGTAGTAAATTTAAATCGGCTGAGGAGTGGTCAAAATAGACCGGCCAATGGGGGTCAGTTTGAGGGACTTTTCCAGTATTGCCCATTTTTTCGTTTTAAGACACGATCTCACAATTCGTGGCATTCTTCCTGTTTGATTCCTGATCATCATTTCTGATGTGGAAATATTCGAAATATTGCCATGATTTATTTGTTTAAGTCAGTGAAAAGTATCATTACAAAGGGACATAAAAAAAGTCCCTGCTACGACTAACAGGGCCTTTTTCACCAAGAGGTCTATTTCTTGGTAGGAGAAACTCACTAGACAATTCAAATATACGAAGAAAAAACGGAAAATCAACTGAAAAGTAGCTTTTTCTTGGTTTCAGTACCATTGAGAAGAATATTTCACACCAACGGTATTATAATATGCTATATGATTTCATTTTCTTACCCATCCTTCATTTCCTTTGTCCTAAGCAATCTCGCCGTTTCAACTTATAACCCAATAATCAGGCACTTCCCTTGGATATCCATTTGAAAGTCCTTACCGATATCTTCTTTTCAAACAATCTACCAAACCTCCCATCCCTCAATCTCTTTCCCGACGAACATTTCCACCTTCGACCATCCGGGATAGCCTTTTTCAATGATTACTTTCACCATCGCTGGTTTTTGTTCTGATGTTTTTGAAGTGTCAAATATAAGTTTCGGACTCCCTTTTACGTAAACTAAAAGGATTTC
>JBEKQA010000024.1:0-23538 GCA_049520195.1 Bacteroidales bacterium | reverse complement strand
ACAGATGATCAAAGGTTCCACTCTCAAGAAAAAACTGTTTGACGACTGACTCATCTGTAAAATCAAGGACTTTGGGTGTTGCATTGGCCCCAAATTCACGAGCAGCAGTCGCAATTTTGTTCCAGGTCTTGCTTGCAACAATCAATTCATTGCCTTGCGAAGCCAATAATTTTGCACTGGAATATCCTATCCCCTGACTGGCACCGATGATAATAATTTTTTGATTTTGAACCATATTGCTAATTTTTTGAACTGTTTCATATTACTATCAAAAATAACAGAATATTGTCCAAAAGTTCCATTTTATAAAAATTCTTTGTCTTAATTGCTTAAAAACAACGATCATGTTTTGCAAGTGTCTGCATCACAAAGAACAATATCGTTCAGTGGGTAGTTTAAAATTAACAAATATGGATTTTTTACATACGATCTTATCAGTCCTGGAAAAGCCATTCGATTTTTATCTTATTCAGAAAGATTTAAGATCGTAATGTGTGAATTTCGGCTCAGACATTTGATAAGGGCTTTTCAAACATTTGACATGGATAAAAAACATTATTTGATAAATGATCTTTTAAGGCATTATTTATCGATTGTCTATACAGAAATTTATTTACACAAGATTTGACTAAGAGCTTCAAACATTTGACAAAACGAGTATTTTTATTTGATTGAAAGATTGAACAAACTGATAAACTTTATACTGACGATTTACACTGCAAGAATCAGTAGAAATATAATCCGTTTCAAAGAATCAATCGAATCTGGGCAATGATTCACAAATTAAGATTTAATGATACGGTACTTTATGTTTAGCAGTTTTCTTTGTCGGATAAAAGTTATAATTTTGACTTTTTATCAGGAAAGTTGTAATTATACCTGGTAAATTTTTCCTGGCTTACAAAAGAATGCGTAAAATTTTACTTTCCGTTTTATTGTTAGTTAGCACGCTAAATCTTGTTGCCCAAGGGTACACTGAATTCTGGTTTGTCGCCCCGGAAGTTTACCAGGGTCATGGTGACCGGCCCATCTGGATGCGTATTTCAACGACAAATGATACAGCCCGAATTACATTAAGTCAACCTGCCAGCCCCTCATTTACACCGATCTCCGGTACTATCAATCCAAGTTCAACATTAAGCATTGACCTTACCACATGGATTGACAGTATTGAAAATAATCCCGCAGATGCAGTCCATAATTATGGCTTAAAACTGGTTTCAGACAACCCGGTTGATGCCTATTATGAAGAAGCGTCCGCGAACAACCCGGAACTCTTTACTATGAAAGGGAAAAATGCACTCGGCACTGAATTCTGGATCATCGGCCAGCCTAATTACAGAAATCACTGGGCAGCAAACCTCACGGCTGAAGCTTTTGATATTGTAGCCACCCAGGATAACACCATTGTTACCATTACTGTTTCCAATGATATTGTAGGACATGCTAAAGGCAGCACTTTTACGGTTCAGCTTAACAAAGGGCAGACCTATTCTGCGCGTTCAACCAGTAGTGCGGCAACTATTTCACTTACTGGGTCTCATGTCACCTCGAACTATCCCATTGCAATCACACTCAGTGATGATTCAATAGATGAGCCTGAATCCGGTAGTCCGTCAGGCTGGGACCTGATAGGTGACCAGACGATCCCCGTCAACCTCCTGGGGAATCAATATATTACCGTGATGGGATACAGTAATTCCAATGATGAAAGGGTTTATGTAGAAGCAATTGCTGACAGCACCAGGATCTACCTTGATGGTTCTGCTACTCCTGATACAATATTGAACCATGGACAAACCTGTGATTTTCATTTCACATATAATACATTATTTATCAAAGCATCAAAGCCCATTTATGTATATCATCTTTCAGGGCTTCCCAATGAAGCCGGTAGTGCTATTATTCCGCAGGATTCCTGCACGGGATCGACGCAGATCGGTTTTTACCGTACAGGTTCAGAAACCTTTGAGATGATGGTTTATACGCGCAATGGCAACCAGGGAGGCTTTTTAATTGATGGAAACAATACGCTACTGACCGCATCAGACTTCAATCCTGTAACAGGTACGGCAAATGCATGGGTTTATGCCAGGAAAACATTCACCACTGGTCAACTTCCTGTAGGATCACATGATATTTTAAACAACCTGGGGAAATTCCATATGGGACTTCTTAACGCACTTGGTGGTAGTGCTGAATATGGATTTTATTCCGATTTTTCATCTCTTAACCTGGGACCTGATTCCTATTTGTGCCCTGGGGACAGCATTATTCTGGATGCAGGTGCCGGAATGACGACTTACCAATGGAAAAAACGTGTTGGCAATAACTGGATAACTATCGACACACTGCGTTATTATACGGTCCACGATTCAGGTTCTTACGCATGTACAGTGACCGGTGATTTTTGTACCTTAGAAGATACAATCCATTATTCTTTTTATGCTAATTCCACACTTGATCTTGGGCCTGACCGTACCATCTGCCAAGGTACCACGACTTCGTTTGATCCGGGTAGTTTCGCTGCTTACTTCTGGAATACCGGATATACTGGCCGGATCCTTACAACCGGACTGCAAGGGCAATACTGGGTGCGGGTCACTAATTCCAGCGGATGTGTTTTAAGGGATACTGTCAACCTTTATATCGACTCCCTGCCGGTTACAAATCATGCCATAAACGGTCCTCCGGCAATCTGCAATGCACAAAATAATGTTCTCTATACAATACAATCGTTACCATATTCCACATCATATGCCTGGACACTCCCGGCAGGCGTGACTGGAAGCAGCACTACTGATTCCATTTACCTGTCGTTTTCTGCATTATTTACTCCTGCAGCGATCAAGGTTCACGGACACAACAGTTGCGGGGCAGGGCCTGATACATCGCTTTTCATCACTGTCTTCTCAGTGCCACATTTAACAAACAATCCTTTAAACCTGACCATCTGCAATAATACATTCACAAACCTTACGTTGACATCGGATGTTCCCGGAACTTTGTTCACATGGACCACCACACCCAGCTCAGGCAATATTTCAGGCTATTCCAATGATACTACAAACCCGACCACTTTCCTTAACCAACAGCTTACCAATACAAGTAATATTATAGAATCGGTCGTATATCATATTACTCCCTTAGCCAGCGGCTGTACCGGCCCTGTTACAGATTTCACTGTTTATATCAACCCTACTCCGACACTAACCAATTCGCCGCTCACAAAGCACCAATGCAATAACCAGGCTACCAATATTACCCTCACGACAAGTGTCCAGGGTACACTTTTTACCTGGACAGTTACAGCATCTTCACCTCAGGTCACCGGTTATACAAATAATACAACCCCCTCTTCTCTGATCAATGATATCCTGGTTAATTCAGGTCACCTGATAGACACTGTGACCTATTATATCACCCCTGTCTATGCTGGATGCAATGGGGCTATTGTAAACTATTATGTGGTTGTGTATCCCACACCTGATCTGTCAAATAGCCCAGCCACCCAACATCAATGCAATGATCTTCCCACAAATATCATTCTTACATCAAACGTCTCTGGAACCCTTTTTACCTGGACTGCATCAGGATCAACACAGATTACCGGGTATAAAAACAATGCTGTGCCAACCGTAACGCTGGATGACACCTTGATAAATTCGGGATTTGCCAATGGAACCGCGACCTACCACATCACTCCGGCAGCAAATGGTTGTGGCGGGTCAGTGATTGATTTCACTGTCACAGTCTACCCGACACCGGATGTTTATTTTAACCCGGCGTCACAGGTCATTTGTTCCCTTCAGACTACCAACATTGCGAATTTTTCACATGTAGCAGGTGCTTCCTATTCATGGACTACTTCCAGCGGTTCTGCTTTTATCAGCGGTTATTCTCCCGGAGCTGGAGGAAGCATAAGACAAACGTTAGTTAACACAGGTACAGATGCCGGAACGGTAACTTACTTTGTCACTCCTGTTGCCAATGGTTGCAAAGGGATCAGCTCTTCTGTTGTGGTGACCGTCGATCCCAATCCTATCGTCACATTCACATCCTGTTTTGATACCATAACTATCCTGAGTGCAAAACCAATAAAACTCAAAGGAGGAATTCCTTTAGGGGGAGTATATTCTGGTCCAGGGGTTAATTCCTTGACAGGGGTATTCACGCCCGCCGTTGCGGGGGTGGGGACTCAAGCCGTCACATATTCATATACAAACAGGTATTTATGCACGTCAGGTCAAAACAGGAATATCATTGTTCAAAATTCAACGGCGTTCACCTGTGGAAATAACCTGACTGATATCCGCGACAATAAAACCTACGCCACCGTTCAGATCGGCTCTCAATGCTGGATGGCCGCAAATCTCAATTTCGGCTCTGTGCTAGTATCGACCCAGGATCAAAGAGATAACTGTATATCAGAGAAATACTGCTATAATGACAATCCGGCCAACTGTACAAACTTCGGAGGCCTTTACCAATGGGATGAGCTGATGCTTTATGATAATACCCCAGCTGACCAGGGTTTCTGTCCCCCCGGGTGGCATATCCCTACAAAAAATGAATGGAACACTTTGTTTGTGAATTTCATTAATAACGGCTTTGCCGGGAGTCCGCTGAAATATTCGGGTTATTCGGGATTTAATGCTTTATTATCTGGGAACGGCTATCTTAATACAAGCTGGAATTTCCAGGTATTCGCAACCTTTTTCTGGTCATCGAATCTGGTTGACGGCGCAAAAGCCTGGGCTCATGGGATGAATAATCCGGATCCAAGCGTTTCGGCCTATTCATCAAACAGGATCAATGCATTTTCTGTAAGATGTATTCAGGATTGACTGGATCAGAAAAAAGATCCTTGAGCAGGATTCCTATGATGAGATTACTTCTTTAGGGTCTCTGGGTCAATCTGTTGAAGATGAATTATCTAATTATTTGTACAGGTCAAGTAGGAACCAAAAGTCACATTTCATCTATAAAATCAACCACTTTCAACTATTTATCAATCATCTCAAAAGTCAGATTGCCTCCATTTATTATTTGCTCGTAAGTAATGAAAGGATCTTTGTGGATATTCCCGTTTAGCGTGATCTTTCCTGTATAAATGATTTTCGGCGAAAGTTTTCTGGCATCGATGGTGAATTTCTTCCCATTTGTAGCATGAATTACCGCCTTGGAAACCTGTGGCGCCCCCAGTATGAACTCGTTACCTGCTGGATTTACTGGAAAAAATCCAAGTGAAGATATGATATACCAGGCTGACATTTGCCCGCAATCATCATTTCCCATCATCCCGCCGGGAGTGTTGGCATGGAATTCAGTTATGATGCGGTGGATATATTTTTGCCCTGTTTTTGGAGTGTTTGAAAACGCATATAACCAGATAACATGGTGGTCCGGCTCATTACCATGGGCATACTGCCCAATCATTGCTTCCTGCCCCAGGAATTTATCGGGATTTTTAGTTTCGATGGTAAAGAAATCGTCAAGTTGTTTTGTGAATGCCTCTTTTCCTCCCAACAGTCTCATGATGCCCTCAATGTCAAACTGGGCAGGTGTCCAGAAGTATTGCCATGCATTCGCCTCCGTGTAGTCTCCCGGATTATTCATCGGTGAAGTTGCAGTAATGGGGTCAAAAGGGGATCTCAAGTTCCCCTGGGTATCTTTGCCGCGGAACATTTTACTGCCGGGATCATAAAGGTTCTTATAATAACCTGCTCTTTTATAAAAAGATATGGCAACAGGTTTGTCTCCGAGTTTTTCAGCCATTTGCGCAACACACCAGTCATCATATCCGCTTTCCAGTGTGCGTGATACGGATTCATTATCCAGCTTGTCAAAAGGATAGTAACCGTATTGGTTGTACAACTCCCAGTTGGAATTGATATGGCTTCTTGTTGAAGTCTCAACCATTGCTTCCAATGCTTCCCTCGAATCAAAACCCCTAAATCCGTTATTGTAAGCCGACAGTATCATGGGAATTGAATGATTACCGATCATGCAATAGTTGTCTTGTCCCCAGGCTGTCCAGATGGGCAAAAAACCTGCTGCCTTAAAATGCAGCAACAAGGTATTTATAATTCCATTGATCCTTTCCGGCACAAGGATCTCCAGTAAGGGGAAAGCGGTCCTGTAAATATCCCAGATCGAAAGTGTTGAATAATATTCACCATTCGGCGCAACAGCAATCCTGTCATCAGCTCCACGGTATTTCCCATTCACATCTGTTATATTTGATGGTTGTAATAAAAAATGATACAGGGAGGTGTAAAATATTTCCTTTTGGGTAACATCAGCTTTGATGTCAATCCTGTTTAGATATTGATTCCAACTTTTACGGGCATTTTTAATCACCTGATCAAAATTCCATCCCGGTATCTCCGTCTGCAGGTTGATTTTTGCATCCTCCACATCTACCGTGGATAAGGCAACTTTTACCTGCAATATCCTTGTTTTATCCAATGTAAAAGCCAGGAGATACTTTGGCGCATTCTCCTTTTTTCCCCTGGGAAGCACTTCAGGTTTATGAAAAGCCTTGTCTGTTTTAAGTACAAAGAAATACTTCCGCTCCACCCAGTTTTTCGTATGACAGTAACCTGAGATAGTTTGATCATCTTCAACTTTTACCTCACTTTCCAATACCAGGCTATCGGTAAGAAAGCGAAGTCCATGCTGAAGATCGACCAACAGTTTAGCTTCCTGACCCGGGAAAGTATATTTGTGAAAGGCAACCCGTTCCGAACATGTAAGTTCCACTTTTACCCGGTCTTTCTTGGTCAGGGTGTAATAGCCTGGACTTGCTTTCTCCTTATCCTTGAAATAAAGGAATCTCAGGCTTTCCGGCTGTGTTTGAACGTAAGGTAAAAGCAAAATGTCTCCCATTTCACTGATACCTGTCCCGCTGAACCTGGTCTGGGAAAAGCCGGCAAGGAGAGTGTCACGGTATTGGTAACCGCAGGTGTGATCCCAGTCTTCGGCCTGGTTATCCGGGCCAGGCTGAACCAACCCAAAAGGCATTGAAGGCCCCGGAAAGGTATGTCCTGTTCCATCGGTTCCTATGAACACATTAACGTACCTGGCATTGTCCTGTGCATTAATACGGATCAAAGCTCCGGCCAGGATCAGAATCAGAAGAAATATCCTTTTTATCATAAATAGTGAATAAAATTTTACTGCCATAAAAATTCCATGAATCCAGAATTTTGTCATTAAAAATCCAGTCCAAGTTAATACTTTTGTCTTATTCCGGATATTAAAAAAGTTATATGTACAATAGAATTAAATCCATCCTGATTGCCTTGTGTTTGTTCATTTCAGGATACTGCCAGTCACAGGGATCTATTAAACAAAGGCATACCAAAAAAACCAGGCCTGTCAAAATAGCAATAGCGCAAATCGTATGCCTTGATGGCGATTTATCAGGCAATTTGGTCAGAATAGAAAATGCAATGGCCGAAGCAAAGGAAAAGCAAGCAGAAATAATCGTTTTCCCCGAATCATGCCTCCTGGGATGGGTTAATCCTGTTGCATTCCAACGGGCATGCCAAATCCCCGGGAAAGACAGCAAACGTATTTGCGATCTTGCAAAGAAATATGCGATGTACATCTGCATCGGACTGGATGAGAAAGATAACGATAAACTTTACGATGCTGCTATTTTGATTGATGACCAGGGCAATATCCTGCTGAAACACCGGAAAATCAATGTACTTCCAACTTTGATGGATCCTCCCTATTCCGTCGGAGACGATGTTCATGTTGCTTCAACCAAATTTGGGAAAATTGGCGTAATGATCTGTGCGGATTCATTTCAGGAGGATCTGTTGAAAAGCATGAAAGAAAAAAAACCCGGACTGTTGCTGATCCCTTATGGCTGGGCTGCAGTTGAAAATGACTGGCCCGCTCATGGCCAGGAGTTGGTAAAAGTGGTGAAAAACGCAACAACTATAATAAATTGTCCGGTCATAGGGACAAACCTGGTTGGGGAAATTTCACACGGGCCATGGAAAGGTCAGATTTATGGAGGCCAAAGTGTAGGGTACGATCCTAAAAATGGCGCTTTATCTATTGGCAAAGACAGGGAAAGAGATCTGGTAGTTGTCACAGTTAAAGTAACCGACTGAACCTCCTCCTTTCATGCTTCTTAGGCCGGATAGAGACATAGGCAACGACATGATACAAAAAAAATGAAAATGAAACGTCTCTTTCAAATTGTGTTTCTGATATCCTGGTTTGCAGGCATCCCATTTGCGATGAATGCACAAGAAAAAACCATTCCCGAAAAATACCAGCGTTTACATTTTGGGAGTGTAAAGCCTTCGGGTTGGCTGAAAATTCAAATGCAAAAAGATATTGAAGGATTTGTTGGGAATCTCGATCGTCTTGTTCCCGATTTAATCAACGATCCTATTTATGGAGTGGGCAGATTAGGCAAAAGCAGTAAAATGAAAGATCTGGGGAACCTGAAAGACGGTGATGCAGGCGATGATAATCAATACAAATGGTGGAACAGTGAATCTCAGTCCAACTGGTGGGATGGATATATCCGTAATGTTTTGTTGCTGAATGACGACCAGGGAATTGAAAAAGTAAGAAAATACATAAGCCGGATCTTGGCGACACAGGATAATGATGGTTATCTTGGAATATATGACAAAGAATTGCGCTATCATTTCACTTCGGAAAATGGGGAATTGTGGTCAAAGACAACCTTGTTTCGAGGCTTGCTGGCATATTACGAATATTCCCGTGATCCTGAAGTCTGGAAAGCCCTCGTAAAAGCAGTTGACAACGTAATGGAAAATTACCCGTTGAATCATTCTGATCCATTCAATGCAGGAAAGGATTTTTCCGGCGGAGTGGCTCATGGACTCACGTTCACCGATATTTTGGACCGGATGTACCAGCTCACAGGCAATAAAATGTACAGGGATTATGCCTTATTTTTATATCTGAATTACGCCAGGAATTATTCCTCTGAAAAAGATGCCCAACTGCATAATATTTTAGATCCTGACTATAAGTTTCAATGTCATGGCGTCCATACCTATGAACACTTGCGACCCCTGATCGTGGCCGCGTTTACAAGTGGAAATGAAGATCTGCAAAAGGCTTTGAAAGTTTACCTTGAAAGAATAAAAAACTGTACTACCCTCACAGGTGGTCCCATCGGTGATGAATGGATCTCAGGAAGAAATGCAGATGCTACACATACGGGTTATGAATACTGTTCAATCCAGGAATTGTTGGACAGCTATACTGTTTTACTGCAAAAAGGTGGAAATTCCCATGTAGCGGACGAAATAGAAACCATTTTCTACAATGCAGCGCAGGGAAGCCAGAATCCTGATCACTCGTGCATAGCTTATCTTAAAACAGATAATTCATATGAAATGATGGGAACGAAAAACGGTGAGGTTGAACCCGGCCGGAAACAAACCCGCTATAAATACTCGCCGGCACATCAGGATGTGGCTGTTTGCTGCTGTCCTAATGCCGGAAGAATTACTCCTTATTTTTTGCAGTCTGCATGGCTGAAAGAAGATGAGCATTCGCTTGTAGCCATTTTATTGATGCCCAATATCCTGGAAACAACCATTGATAATGTAAAAGTGAAAATTGAAAACGAAACAAATTATCCTTACAAAAATCAGTTCACGTTTATAATCACCCTTGAAAAGCCAACGTCTTTTACCCTTAAAATCAGGAAACCGGCTTGGGTAAAATCGATCAAGACCAGTGAAAAATACCATGAGGAAAATGGCTTTCTGGTAATTGACAGATTATTTAAAACGCATGATCAGATTGCTTTGGAATTTATTGCTGACGTGCAGGTCAAAGAAGATTTGAATCATGAAAAATACTTCACTTATGGTGCTCTGATTTATGCCAGGTCAATTAAGGCCACTGAATTGACAGGCAGAGTTTATGCACCCGGATATGAAGATCTGAATTACAGCCCCTCAGATTCAACTCGTTACGAATACCTCGAAAATCACAAAGCCCTATACCGGGATGGGGTAATATATGTCGATTTGAGAAATGCTGCAACGAAGAAAACAGAACAGGTCAGGCTGATACCTTTTGGGAAAACAATTTTGAGGCAGGTAAGTTTCAAATAATTCTGGCTTTATACTATAAGCTTGACAGGAATCGGCAGGACGGAAATCAAACCAAAAAAGAGGCTTTTTCCCCTGAAAGTTACGGTCCAGTTCACTTTGCTTCCTACAAAATAGAATATTACTACAAGGCCTGTTACCGGATGAAAGTGCGAAGTCTAAAGTCCAAATTCTAAAATATTGCAGGTTAATCCTATTTATCTTAAGATCCGTTCAGATTTCAAATTTTACTATAGATTGCTCCCACTTCGTTAATGGCTAGCAGAAACGTTTATTCCTGTCTCTTAGTTAATCTTTTCAAGGTTCACCTCAACTGTGATCTCTATTTCTTTGGAAATGTTGTTTGTGACAGCTCCGGGGATCTTGATGTTGTAGTCGGATAATAGGATGTTAAATTTGGCTTTGCCCAGTATTTTCCCTTCTCTTACCTCAAGACTACCCTTGGTCTGGACCTGTTTTGTAACACCGTGAATGGTAAGGGCGCCCTGGACCGTAGCATTATAAGTCCCATCTTTATTGATGTTCACTTCATTGATGTTGACTACTTTGCCGGCAAATGTTGCGTTGGGATATTTATCAGATTCCACATAATTTTCGTTAAAATGTTCCTGCATCAGCGCTTTTTCAAAATCAAAGGATTTCATCAGGACTTTGAAGACAAAATCACCGGTCGCAAGATTAAGCGCGGCATTTACCTGGTGGTTATGAGCTTCTATCTTTTCCATAGGGCTTTCGGAATAGAATTTGATATGACCTGTTTTGGTTATGAATTTCTGGGCATATGCAGCCGATGAAACGGCAGCGACGCAAAGTGTTATCAGCAATAACTTTTTCATGTGCATTTGATCCTTATTGATTTATAATTGAACATTTATCGAGTATTACATCAGAGTCGTTAAACCCCGTACAGTATCCCTTGATCTTAATTTCACTGCCAGGCATGAGTTTTCCGGCCTGCTCCCTGTATTTAGGCAGCATTGTGCAACGCAGCCCTTCATCCCCAAACATTCCCTGGTTGAAGACAAAAACACAGGTAACCAGTGTGTCGGCATTTTCTGTTTTGGTGAGATTACCCGTCACAATGATGACTTTACCATTGTATTTCTTCCCTGACCCGGCCTTATCTGCCGTAAATGTCTTGTAAAGGTCAGCAGCAGACAGGGAATAATCAGTTTTCATTTTTTCAAAATCGGGATGAGGCTTGTTATACAGAAAATAAAATACAAGGGTCCCTCCAATAAAGATTGTAAGGGCAATAACTAAAACGATCCTAATCAATGTTTTCATTTTTGTTGATGTTTATTCGTTATTAAAGATCAGTGTTCATTTCTGAATTCTTTTGGTTTGACTATGGTAAATATCCTGGATATGTTGAATCCCAGGAGAATGTTCCCGTTCTGCCATTTCCCGGTCGTTTGTGTTATAATGCTTTCCATATTTTCGCCCACGGCATTGGTAAGGAAGATCTGGAAAATATGCCCTCCCGTATCTATATCGATGCCCACGGATAATGCACTGGTGGAGGGTGTTGACCTGATCTGTTTCGGGAGAAGGTAATAATATTCGGCATTGATGGCCACCCGTTGGCTGACCTTGAATCGTCCCCCTGCCCCCAGAGAGAAAATGTTATTATGGTCCTCAGGAGTGGGTACGAGGTTGAGATGAACATAGGTGGGCATGATCTGCAGTGAAAATCTCTGGCCGAACTTCCTGGCAAGAATTACCTGGTCGGAATAGGATATCCTTGAGGTGAAATAATTTTTACGTTCAGGATTCGACCATTTGGTTGTATAGATGGATGTGCCCGTGAAAATGTCCAGTGTAAAAGGCATCTTTCTGCCGCCTTTGCTCTGCCTCAGTACTTTAAACTTGAGAAATCCGTCCCAGGTATTCTGAAGGGTATTCAATCCTACTCCTATGCCCAACCAGCGAGTCATTCCGTAATCCAGGCCGAGGCGTACCTGTGACTGTTTCAAACCAAAGAGATTATCGTAGCCGGTATTCAGCGCCCCGAAATGATGGGAGAATATGAATATGAGGTCTCCTGTGGACGGGTTCTCGCATGACTGTCCAACGACCACCCGGGTTGCTTTAAAGGTAGCTGATGTATAATCGGTTACAGGTTTCGTATCCCGGTTCAGAAGGTTCATCATGTCATCCTGGGATCTGGCTGTCACTGCTATGAGAGCCAGGATCATGAAAACGAGAGGTTGTATAATCTTCTTCATGCCTGTTGATTTAGTTGTCAGGATATCCCTGGTTGATCCACTTTTTTATTTTACCCAGGTCACAGGGGGATAGCTGGCTGCCACCGTTGGGCATTGGGTTGAATCCAGATGACCACCTAACGCCGCCCCATAGTTTTCCGTTCGCCGCAACAATACTGAGGCCTGTATATGTATCCGTGATCACGCCCCCTGCTGCGAGGTTTGTTGAATGGCAAACATTACAGTTAGCCGATATGATCGGGACTATTGTTTGGGAGTAGGTTACACTGGTACTGTCGCAGGATGTTGCGGAGAAAGGATATAGGTCGTATTCATTGTCATTGTAACATCCTGTGATTAACAGCAAGATTGATGACAGGATAAGAACACTCTTTATAATCTTTTTCATCTGTTAATATTTGCTTTGTTTACTGTGGTTCACCGAGGTTGATCCATTTCTGGAAAAGGTTGATGTCGCAAGTCGACAACATCTCTCCTCCTTTCGGCATGGCGTAATATCCTGTTTCATGGCGGAGGGCTCCCATCAGCCTGTTGCTTTTTGCACAGGCAACAACCTCGCTATAGGTCTCAAGGCTCAGACCATTGGAAGGATTGGACCCTCCGTGGCACCCAACACACCAGCTGGATACTATAGTCTTGATCGAAGAGGTGTAAGTTACATTCGTGGAATCACATCCCGCGGAATCACACTGATTATTATATGCCCCCTGGGCAATCCACCAGTAAATAATGCCTCTCTGATCAAGGGATAACGGGTTGTTTGGTGGCATCGTCTCGTTCGGGTTGACGAAAAGCACGGCATACAACTTGCTTCCCTGCGGATCAAATGGCGTAACGAGTTGTATGATACCCGCATAATTGTCAAGAATGTGATTTGCCTTGTGTGATGCTTCATCATGACACCCCGACCTGGCACAACTTGTGGTGATGATGGGTAATACCGAATTCACGAAATAAATCGTGTCTTGGGCACATTTAAATTCCGGTCCCGGTGGCGCAGGTCTTGGAGGTGCAATGGATAGATCAGGGTAGTGGTGGCAGGATGTTATAAGAGGAAAAGCGATAATAATCAATGCTTTTAAAGATGATAGTTTCATTTTGATACAGGTTAATTAAACAGATATATCTGGTGGAATGGAGCATCTTAAAAAGTATTTATCCTCTTGTAGAAGGATCAAAATTATCATAAAAAAAATACAAACGTATTTAGATACATAAAATTATAATTGGTGGATTATGTGATTGTGAATTTTAGACGGTGCATGTCAAATTCCAACAAAATTTACACTGCAGACTCCGCACTCCACACTCAAGACTTAAGACTTGAGATTTCAGACTTTAAGAATAATTATCAGGGCCTTCATTTTACAAAAAGACTTTAATAATATTTTAAAATTAACCATATTAACTAATCCTATTTTATATTATTTTTGAATAGGCCTTTAAAAACTGTCAATCATGAAAAAACTTTACACTCTGATTTTCTTATTGCTTATTTGGACAACAGGTAGTTCCCAGTTTGTGCAAAAAGTGACCAGCATGAATTATTACGGGTTCAATGGTCTTAATCCACAAGACCTCACTGTATTTAATGGAAAGCTTTACTTTTTTGGCACTAATGACCTTCTGTATGTTGATTATTTAATGTGCACACCCGATGGTTCAGCATCCGAAGTTACCGTTATTAAGCAAATCGATACGATAACAGAATATCCTCAGCTTCGGCATTTAACAGTTCTGAACAACCTGCTTATTTTCGATAATATTCATCAGCTATGGAAAAGTGACGGAACGGAAGGTGGCACATCAATGATAGCAGCACTCGGGATAAGTTCTACAAACTATGTTATTTTAAACAACAAAGTGTATTTTTCCGGGGATAATACGAATTCCAACCCGCTTGTTGACCAGCTTTGGCAGTCAGACGGCACCACAGCCGGTACAACTTTGGTTAAAATCATCAATACAACAGGAGCCGCCTACATTTCCAACATGTTTGTGAGTGGTGGCAAAATATATTTCGGGGCCACTGATGGCATCAACAGTTATCAACTCTGGATTTCCGATGGTACTGCCGCCGGGACCACCTTGCTTAAAATATTAAATCCTTCCGATGAATCCAACCCCTCCAATTTTATTACTTATAACGGAAAGGTTTATTTCGGCGCTGAAGACGGAGTAAACGGGATCCAGCTCTGGGTCACCGATGGTACAACGGCAGGAACGCAGGAAATTACGACAATCAATGGGACCGGGGACATTGGCCTTCAACCGAGCACCTTTACGCTTTTTAATTCAAAACTATTTTTTATGGGAATTGATGAAGGCGCATTTTACCAGTTATGGACCACAGATGGAACCACAGCAGGAACCGTAACGGTCAAAACAGATTATACTCCTCGTACCTATTCGGGATTTATGCCATCCTCGATGGCTGTTTTCAAAGACAAACTTTACATGTCCGGATACGATTCAGTGTCGGCAACTTCCCAGTTGTGGGTCAGCGACGGCACAACAGCAGGGACGGTCAAGGTTACAAACTTCGCACATGGTTTAAGTCCTGAAAAATTGTACCCTTTTGAGAACAGACTCATCATGACAGGCAACGATACCGTTTCGGATGAAGAACAATTATTTGCATCGGATGGTACTGCCGCCGGGACTGTCTGTCCGACGCCTCCCGGAACAGCGGGGGGAACCCCATTTGATCCTTGGCAGGCATGGGTCCCTTTTAATAATGCAGTTTATTTTTCAGCAGCCTATACACTTTGGTCTGATTACCAGCTTTGCCGGTATTCAGAAACACCATTCGGTATTGCAGAGAAACCCTCAGATAATTTATCCATTTATCCGAATCCCACAAATGGCGTATTTGTTGTTTCTCTTTCAAACCCAACAAGCCAAACAATTCTTGAAATTTATGACATCAATGGGGTCTTGGTTTACAAACAAGAAGCCGTTACTTTTAAGAGTACGGTCGATCTGACCAACTATCCTGCTGGTTTGTATATTATGAAGGTAATTAACGACAATCAAATCACTGCTTCACAGAAAATAGTTAAGAAGTAATTACAATAAAAATACTTTTCATAAGACTTCCTGGCCAGTAAGTATCAATAGCAATATGCTTGCCAGCAGGCATGCAAGGTGCAACGTTTATTAATTTGCACTTTTGCTTATTAGCTTTCTATACATATTCTTTTATTGCTTATTAAGAAGAAAACCGGGTCTTTCATGTAAGAATGATCTTTGATGGATGAAAGTAAACGGGGTTTTCCGATCTTTCCTCTTCAATTTGCAATAACTTTATCTTTTTATTCAAAACGATCATTATAATAAAAAAGCCAAATGAAAACATCAGAAAGTCAGAATATAAGGAGAGTCGTAGTCGTGGGTGCGGGAGCAGTAGGTTCAACATATTGCTATGCTCTTGCCCAGAGCGGCCTTGCCGATGAAATAATCATGATAGACAAAAATGAAAACCTGGCCAATGGACAGGTATTGGACATGGTACACGGGGAACCGTTCTATCCTAATGTTCAGATCCGGTTAGGTACTCCGGAAGATTATACAAATGCCCAACTAGTGGTGATCACTGCCGGTAGTGCCCAGAAACCGGGGGAATCAAGGATCCAATTGCTTCAGAAGAATACAAACATTATGCATGGCATAGCAAAAGAAATCGCCGACAGGCGGTGCAAAGGGGTGATGCTTGTCGTGACCAACCCGGTGGATGTACTTACTTATGTTGCCTTAACAAGCTCAGGTTGGGAACCCGGCAGAGTAATCGGCTCAGGGACAATTCTCGACAGCGCCCGGTTCAGGTATCTGCTGAGTCGGCATTGCGGTGTGGATGTTCACAGCGTTCATGCGTACATACTCGGAGAGCATGGCGACAGTGAATTTGCTGCCTGGTCAATGACCAACATTGCAGGAATAAATATTGATAATTATTGTCCCCTTTGTAAAAAATGTTCCAACTGGAAAGAAGAGCGCAAGGCGATAGAACGGGAGGTTCGTGATTCAGCCTATCACATTATCAACTATAAGGGGTCGACCCAGTATGGGGTAGGAATGGCCCTCATCAGGATAACGGAAGCCGTCTTGAGAAAACAAAACAGTATTCTTACTGTTTCAACATTGTTAAATGGCGAGTTCGGCATCAGTGACGTATGCCTGAGCGTACCATCTATCGTTTCGGGAAACGGCGTATTAAAAATTATACATAACCCTTTCCCGAAAGAAGAACTCCTCGCATTGCAAAAATCGGCAGGCGTTCTGACTCAGGCAATAAAAACACTGCAGGCCTAGAGTACCGGTAGTTCGATATTGTTCCTCCGGACCAGGTTGGATTACATTGATTCCCATGTTTATGGATATTGCAATAAAGAGATTCTAAATGTCTAATTTATAAATGGGTACCGCATTTACACCTTAAGCCGCACATTTTATAACACTACTAATTTGAGATTTGATTCCTGATAAAAATCTTCTTACCTTTGATTATATTAATTTCGACTAAGTACAAAGCGTAAGAATCATTGTTAGTTCGTCTTATAATGGAAAAACTGCTCTGGCTTCTATTTTTTGCAGGCACGTTCTGTTTTTTCCAGGGAAACATCAGTTGTAAAAAAGATACGGGTCAGAAAATTGATGAACGTGACACCGTTACCGGAACTTATTCGGGGATTGAGATATCCCGGAATTCAGAAACTCCGCTTTTTTTTGATACTGTTACAGTCCTTACTAAAATAAGGAAAAGCGACCAGGACTTAATGGTATGTTAAAATTACAAAAATGATAATTGTGATTTTAGCTTTAAATATCATAAATATGTTTTTACCTCAACCCTTGATTATCATTCTCCATCATTGAAATATTCAAATGATTCTATTTACTTTTTCTATCAGCCAGGTATGGGTCCTTATTATTCTGACGATAGATTTAAAAGGATTTCCAGATCGAATTAACAGACTCATAAAGGTGAATATTCGGGCCTGATTAAAGTGTCATTGCCTGAATAATGTCGACTTTTTATTTAAATTTTTACTGACCTATATCAGGATAAGACAGTTTAAGGTTGGGATAAGTAAATAGGACCGGCCAGATGGTCAGAGGAAAATCGTATTGTTGCTTCGAGCGCATTATGATCGGAAAGTGTTTTGAAATTCTCTTTCCATTGATGCTGAAATATCCTGATCTGTCGGGTTATGGATTCGATAAGTTGACTGTTGCGGGTAAGGATATAATCGATCAGGCGTGGTCTTTCATTCTTATTCCGGGTGATCTCGTTCCCGGGTGATGAGAAGCTGTATATGTCAGTACCCGCGAGGGATCCGTCTTCTGCACCTGTAACTGAAAGTAGTTCCTGGTAATGCGGGGTTTCGGCCTTATCCGTATTGAAGTCTCCGCAGATAATCTGAGGTACGCCGGGCTTTGAATAGGGAACAATAAGAAGACGATGAAGATCATCAATCTGTTTTTCTCTTACCATCCAGGGATAATCATCCGATTGGATATGTGTTGCTACAAGCTGGAAGGGTTGACCTTTCCAGGCGCCTTCCAGGAGGATGGCTCCTTTATTGGCAAAACGGTCGAACCCGCGGGCACCCGTATAACGTATGGCAGTTTTTTCCTGCAAAGGAATCCTGCTTGCGATCCATAGGCCGCTGCTGGTGTGGATAGAGTACCATTTTGAATTGTTTGCCGGACCATAAAAAAAAGGGAAGTTTTTTTGAAGAACTTCCCTTATGATTTTCCTGGCGCCAGGGTCAAAGGCCTCTTGAAATACTATTATTGTATAATCAGACCGACACAACTCCTGGGCTAATCCCCGCGCTCGTCGGTGGTTTGAGTTGACCAGGTTAGAAAGCGGAAGCATGTAAATATTCCATGTCAGTACTTTCATATCTGAACCGGAAGAGGTTAGATCACCTGACGAACCGGGAATGATGGCCTTCGTGCCGGTTGAGGCTAACAGGAGGTTCAGAATAAGTATAGTTTGGGTGAAAGATCTTTTAATCATATGGGATAGATTAATCAGAATGAATACAAAATTAAGCTGCCCTTCGATTTCTCCTGTAAATTAATTATTATGAATACGTTACGGAAATATGAATTTTTAACCAGGAATCAGAAAATCCACTGAAGAATAATGGAAATTAATCACAAATTGAATCTGACAGTGGGGAAAGAAATGTCATTCCAGGAACTTCTGATGTTGCATTAGAAAGAATACACTTTTATTTCCAGTCAGCCCAAAAGATTATCATACCTTGGAGTAAATCGTTCAATTTTAAAAGAAGCTTTATCAATCAGGCTTATTTCAGTATTATTCAATAATGTCTTAGTAAAACTATAGCCAATTTCAAATATGTCATTAATCTTATTAATATCGAACAGGCCATAATTTACTAAATTTTCCGGCTCGATGAATAAAAAGCAACCGGAAGAGGATTGGTTGACCATTCCCCGTATGCTCAAATGTATAGTTTTGTCCAAAAGCTCCAATATTCCCTCTTCCGGTTTAAATGGTCCTGTCGGATTGACAGAAATACTGATTATCTCATTCTTCTCATCCTGGAATGGTTCAATGGGTAAATTGTTGGATAAGCCCCCATCAACGTATGGAATATCATCAATTATCACAGGTGGAAATAATACAGGAATGGAACTGGAAGCGATGATTGGGTCGATGATATTTCCATTATGAAATAGCTGTTGTTTACCATTAATAAAATTGGTTGTAGCAACGTAAAAAGGGATGGGTAATTCTTCGAATTTATTATAGCGTAAATTTTTCTCTATAAATTTTTTTATATTTTTTATTGATACCAGCCCCATTTTGAACCCGGTCCACGAAATCATGCTTAAGTTTAGTTTACCGACAAACATTTCTTTAATTTCATCGGGTGAAAAACCATTAGCCAAAAAAGCGCCTGCAATAGCACCTGCGCTTGCACCTGAAATTTTGCCAGGTTTAATACCTCGTTCCTGTAAAGCTTTCAATGCACCTAAATGCGCAAAACCACGACAACCTCCACCTGAAAGCACAAAGGGTTTTTCTATCATATCATAACGATCTCACCAAATATAAATAATATCTGTGCATAATTCAAATGATTAAACAGGGGCAATTTTTTGACTAAGCAGAACAGATTACTCAATTGACAATCTTGAAACGGGGACCATTTCCGTATGAGTATTATTAACATAAAATTAATATTAACTTATTGTCAGCTAATGGGTTTGTAGCCAAATTTGTCCACAAAATGCAACTTGAAAAAAATAATACATCTCTCGGATCTTCATATTGGTTATCCCGGTTGTTATAAAAAGCTGAAAAGGATAAAAAAAAACTGATCGAGTCACTCCAGGACCCAAAAGATTTTGTTATCATAATCACGGGTGACTTGTTGGATAACGCTTTTAATGTTTTCTCTTATTTCCGGATGAAGTCTTTCATCCGGGCCCTTGAAAGATCAGGATATATTGTTCTGATCGCCCCTGGGAACCATGATTATGGAACAGGTGGCTGGGGTTTTAGTTTTTTTATTCGAATCTTTAAAAAGGTCTATTACAACAATCCTTCTGTTACATTTCCAAAGCTTAACATCATTGATCACAATGCCTTTATAGCCCTCGATTCCATGGAGGGAGTGCTGAAAGGTCATGTTACATTCTTCGCACAGGGAAAGCTTGGGAAACCTCAACTTGATGCGGTATCAAAATTAATGTATTCCCCGGCTGTCATCGCTTGTGATTACATCATACTCTATCTTCACCACCATCCGTTTGATTATCGTCCTTTCATGCAACTCCTCGATTCGGAAAAACTCGGGGAGATCATTGAGAAGAAAGTGGATATCCTGCTATTCGGACACTTTCATGAAAGAGAGGAAGAGGAAGAGGGAAAAAATTTTCACGGAATATGGAGTATTCATCCTTGCTATAATGCTGGATCTTCGACCGGAAAGGATAACAAGCAGGGAAGGATCCGGTTGATCGCTCCAGAAGAGGAGCGAATGTATGATGAAGTTATTATGATCGATTGAGTAACACCTACCAAATAAAATGAGAGGAGCTCAAAGATAAATTCAGGAGAAAGATCAGAACAGGACTCATCTGCTGATATATGATAACTTCCTATGAATGAATGAATAAAATCGGTGAACTCGAAAATAGTGGCTGAATTTGTATATATTTGTACATATCAAATCTGATAAATTTGATTCAATGAAAAATCCTAACAGGACACGTTATCTTCTTATTCAATCAGCTTTGACGGTGTTAGTCATTATCATTTCAGGATTATGCTGGTATTTCTCAGTAGGATTCAGTGGAGACTATTGGTATCTGGTATGGCTCGCACCCATTCCTGTGCTGGTCTATTCATTGAAAGTCAAAGGAAAAATGGCTTTCATCGTTTCATTCTTCGCTTATCTGATCGGCAAACTTAGTTGGTTTTCTCAATTGATAATTGTTGCACCCTTAGTAGTAGTAGTAATTCTCACACTTTCGATTCCATTGATTTTTGCTTTGATAGTAATTTTGACAAGAAGAACTGTTCTTAATACCCATTCGTGGTATTCTATTTTTGTTTTCCCGGTTTTTTATACAGTCTTCGAATTTCTATTGATCAATCTTTCATCAGATGGAACTGCTACGAGCATTGCTTACTCTCAATTAAATGTTCTGCCAATTATCCAAATCGCATCTATAACCGGTATTTTGGGTATAACCTTTCTTGTGACATACATCCCTTCTTCTATTGCCGTTGGCTGGCATTATCGCAAGGAGAAAAAGAAAGTTCTCTGCATAATGGGAGTTACTATTGTGATCCTGATATCTGTATTTTTATTCGGAATGATCCGGATTAATGGCACTTCTGATAAAAACACAACCAATGCAGGGCTTGTTGTTTTGGAAGAGAGGCTGCATAATATTACTCAGCATCCAGACTTTGAGAAAGAGAAGATGGTAGCGGAATATTATGCCAAAGAAATTTCTGATCTTGCCTTGAAGGGAGTACAGCTTGTCGTTCTCCCCGAAAGAGCTATCAATATCACAAAAGAAACAGAAAATGATATTATTGGTATTCTTAGCAATACGGCTAAACAAAACAATGTTTTCATTATCCTTGGATATACAAACTTCCGGAATCCCAAAAAATATAATTCTGCTTTAGTAATAACTTCTGAAGGCAGCGTCGCGACGGATTATAATAAAGTTCATCTTTTAAAGGGATTTGAAGATAGAATTTTTACTAAGGGCAGTGATATCGGATTGTTTAAATTTCATAGAATACAGGCTGGTGTGGCAATTTGCAAAGATCTGGATTTTCCAGATTATATCAGAAATTTCGGTGTAAGCAAGGTGAGTTTCTTAGTCACCCCTGCATGGGACTTTGTTAAAGATGATTGGCTTCATTCAAGGATGGCTGTTTTAAGATGTGTCGAGAATGGTTTTTCTATGATAAGGACTGCCAGACTCGGAAGATTAACAATCAATGATTATTGTGGCAGGGTAACTTCTGAAGCAAAAAGCTCTGATGGAAATAAGACTACTTTAACAGGAAAAGTTTTATTGGAAAGAATAAATACACTCTATGTCCGATTTGGCGATTGGTTTGTAATAGTCATTGCATTTGCAGCAATTGGATTCGTGTTTCAAGGGATATTAAGGAGGAGAAACAATAAGCAAGTTAAACACGATTCAGATTCTGAAATATCAACATAGGATAACTCATTTATCAACTCCATAAGATTGATAATTCATAAAAATACCCTTTAATCCTTACTAAAATGGCAAAGAAAACAAAAATAAAGTGGCTGAGTGAATCGGAAGAACAAGATTATCCAGCAGCATTATCGTATTTAACTTTTATTTAAGATGACCAAACAGCTATAGATCATGTGGAAAAGTTAAAAAGCTCTGCTTTAACAGAATTCAAGTCAAAAGATATATTCAGGGCCTCTGGATTATCATTGCTTGGAGTCAGCAATTATCATGTAAAACAAGATCAGAAGAAAATTGAGTCTGGAAAAAAGATATCACCTTTGCTTTTGGTACGAGACTCGGGAAACGGGAAAGTTGTCATTGCAAATGGCTATCACAGTTTGTGTGCAGTTTACTCGTATGATGAAGATGCAATGATTCCTTGCAAAATCGTATAAGTTGTTGATCCTTATTAATTCACATTCCCATTGATTCACTTGTAAGCCCTGACTCTACCCCCTTATTAGGATATTAGAAAAATTTAACCTTCTGATGAATCAGGGAGGGAAGGGAAGGACAAAATGGGCCGAGGTTCTATGAGAACCATACAGGATGAAAAAAAATGTACTCCTGAATCCCTCCCTACCCTCCCCGAAAAATGGCTAAAAAGGAGGACGAACGTCAAGCGAACTTAAAGCGAATGTGAAGAGGTGAAAAAGTGACTCCGCCGTGGCAAGATGACGGATTGATACAAAAAGGCAACTTATTCTTTCAACCAAATCAGCAATGATTTTAATGTCAGGCAATTAGTCAGCGAAATGAACAGAGTGGGCAAATCAGATAGATTCTATAAATTTCCTGACCTCAGTCTTAATTTCATCCCTTATCAATCTTGTTTTTTCTAGCTTATCATCTTCTGTCCCTGTGAGTGATGCCGGGTCTTCGAAAGACCAATGTAGCGTTTTTGAAGCGCCCGGGAAGATCGGACAGTGTTCTGAATTTGCAGCATCACAAACGGTTACTACATAATTGAAAAGCGTGCCATTATTATAGAATTCGAGCACATCCTTTGTCTGATTTCCAGAGATGTCAATACCCACCTCAGACATAACTTTTATAGCCAGTGGATTCAGCTTTCCTTTCTCTAACCCTGCACTTGTAGCTTCAAACCTGTCTCCTGCCAATTGATTCAAAAAGGCTTCGGCCATCTGGCTGCGTGCTGAATTGTGAACACAAACAAACAATATCTTTATCTTTTTCATTGATCATGACATTGGAAAGAATATACAAGAGGTCTTTAAACATTCCTTATTATTTTTAGTGAATTGACATTTTACTTCTAATGAATCAAGTGATATATCAAACTTTTCCTTAAGAAATTGTATGGATTCTAAAATCGAAAGATACGTATCCCTTTTACAGCAACGGGGGCCACCATGATTTGCGATAGAGATAAGACTTTTACC
>JBEKQA010000023.1:0-23653 GCA_049520195.1 Bacteroidales bacterium | reverse complement strand
ACAGTATTTACCGTTTGTTTTATGACACTATTAAGGGGGGCGATTACCGCTCAAGAGAATCGAATGTTTACCGTCTTGCTGAAGTAAGTAATAACATCATCGACCAATGTGTTGCTCAGGGAGTGCCTTTTGCAAGGGAATACAGTGGCTCATTGGAAAACAGGTCCTTTGGAGGCGCACTTGTTTCGCGTACATTTTATGCCCGAGGACAGACAGGGCAGCAGCTTTTGCTTGGCGCCTATGGAGCACTCAGTCGCCAGATCAAGCTGGGGACAGTAAAGCTTTACAACCGCCACGAGATGCAGGACCTCGTGATCGTGGACGGAAAAGCACGGGGAATTATTACCCGCGACCTGGTGGATGGCAAACTTGAAAGATTCTTTGGACATGCTGTCGTAATAGCAACCGGAGGGTATGGCAATGTTTTTTACCTTTCCACAAATGCAATGGGATCAAATGTTAGTGCCTGCTGGCAGATCTTTAAAAAAGGCGCATATTTCGCTAATCCCTGCTTTACACAGATACATCCAACTTGTATACCGGTTCATGGCGACTATCAATCAAAGCTGACATTGATGAGCGAAAGCCTGCGGAATGATGGCCGAATATGGGTTCCTAAGAATAAGGAAGATGCTGAAAAACACCGGAAACGTCTGATAAAGGCCAAAGATATCAAAGAGGAAGACCGCGACTATTATCTTGAGAGAAGGTACCCGGCCTATGGGAATCTCGTTCCGCGTGATGTAGCTTCCCGTGCTGCCAAGGAACGCTGTGATGCCGGCTATGGTGTAGGAGATACTGGTTTGGCCGTATTTCTTGATTTTGAAGAATCTATCAAGCGTCTGGGAAAACATGTAATTGAAGAACGTTACGGCAATCTTTTCCAGATGTACGAAAAAATCGTAGATGAGAATCCTTATGAGAACCCTATGATGATTTATCCTGCAGTTCATTACACTATGGGAGGAATCTGGGTTGACTATGAGATGATGACAACAATTCCCGGCTTATATGCTTTGGGGGAAGCTAATTTCTCTGATCATGGAGCAAATCGGCTGGGAGCTTCGGCCCTCATGCAAGGACTTGCAGACGGTTATTTTGTGCTCCCCTATACCATTCAACATTATCTGTCTGGTGAGATCAGGATACCCAGAATACCGACCGACAGACCTGAGTTTGAAGAGGCTGAAAACAAAGTGAAAGAGAGAATAAATAAACTGATGGGGATCAAAGGAACCAAGTCGGTAGACCATTTCCACAAGGAACTCGGCAAGATCATGTGGGAATATGTCGGGATGGGAAGGAATGAAGCCGGGCTTAAGAAAGCCATTGAGATGATACGTGCCTTGCGTATAGAATTCTGGAAGGATGTCAGGATCACCGGCACAACAAGTGAATTGAATCCTGAACTTGAAAAAGCCGGCAGAGTCGCTGATTTTCTGGAACTTGGAGAGTTGCTTGCACTGGATGCCCTGAACCGGAAGGAAAGCTGCGGAGGTCATTTCCGTGAAGAATACCAGAACGAGGAAGGTGAATGCCTGAGAAATGACCAGGAATACATGTATGTGGCTGCATGGGAATATTTAAAAGAAGGTGAATTCCAGATGCATAAAGAACCACTGAAATATGAAGAGATCGAAGTAAAACAACGAATTTATAAATAGACACCATGAAACTGACTTTGAAGATCTGGAGACAAAAAGATTCACATTCTAAGGGAAAATTTGTCACATATTCACTGGATGGTATCTCTCCTAATTGTTCTTTTCTCGAGATGCTCGATATCCTCAATGAACAACTGATCGGGAAGAATGAAGAGCCGGTTGCATTTGATCACGACTGCCGTGAAGGCATCTGCGGAATGTGCAGCCTATATATAAACGGACGGCCACACGGGCCTGATGATGCAATAACCACCTGCCAGCTTCACATGCGTAAATTCAAAGACGGCGATATCATTGTTGTCGAACCCTGGAGAGCAAGACCTTTCCCAGTGGTAAAGGACCTGATCGTTGACCGGTCTGCCTTTGACAAAATCATCCAGGAAGGTGGTTATATATCCGTGCTTACTGGTGGTGCAGCAGAAGCAAACCAAATCCTTGTGAGTAAGACAAATGCAGATCTTGCAATGGATGCCGCTGCCTGTATCGGATGCGGTGCGTGCGTTGCCGCTTGCAAGAATGCCTCGGCTATGCTATTCGTTTCAGCGAAGGTATCACACCTTGGATTGCTTCCCCAGGGCAGAATTGAAGCAAAAGATCGGGTTAAGAAAATGGTGGCCATGATGGATAAGCTGGGATTCGGGAATTGCACAAATACGTATGCCTGTGAAGCAGAATGTCCGAAACTTATTTCCCGCTCCAATATTGCCAGGATGAATCGTGAATTCATCTGTGCCAAGGTATCATAAATTCAAAGCCGTTTATTTTTGCAGGTCTGACTTTTAATTGTCCCTGTTTTCAGAGTATTGTTTTCTCTTTCTCTTTTCTAATAAACCCGATCGTTTCGCGTATTCCATCCTTGTATGTTACCGGATTATAATTGAAATAGTCGTCAAATTTTGTAGAATCAAAATAATATTCGAACTCACTCTGATAAAGCATCTCAAAAGATTCTCTTACGGTCTTATCAATGAATCCTGCCATTTTTATCATCCACTTTTTCAGGACTAGATACTTTGCAGGTACCCCCAGTTCCTTTGCAATAAGCTCAATAAAATCTTTTCCTGTGATCCCGGGATTATAGGTGGGCATATGCCAGACCTGGTTATAACATTCATTGCAGTCTGAAAGTAAAAATAAAGCTCTTGCACAATCAATAGTATATGTGTAAGAGTGTGATCTACTGTCACTGACAAGCCATTGTGCTTTTTTCCCTTTCATTAATTTGTCTATGGCTAAAATATAGGGTACACTACCTTTTGTTCCATAGGGTCCGTAAAGATCAGCTGCTCTGGCAATACTGGCAATGATGTTTTTTTTCTTCATCTCCTCCTGCAACATCAAGGCTATTCTGGCTCTTATTTCTCCTTTTTTACTGCAGGGGTTATAAGGAGTTGTTTCTGTCATTTTACCGTTAACCCTGCCGTACATATAGACATTATCGAAAAATATCAATTTGGCCTTAACTTCTTTACATGCATCAATCGTGTTCTTCATGACTTTTGGCCACCATTCAGTCCATACCTTCAAATCGTATGGTAATCCCGCCACAAGATAAACGACATCAGAGTTTCTGATGCTTTTCAGGGTATCTTCGTATGAGAATAAATCTGCTTTAAACGATTCAGCTCCCGGTATTGAGAAGATGCTTCGCGAAACCAACCGTACATTTTCTTTTGCTCTCAGCAATGCATGAGCAAGTGGGTTTCCGATCGACCCCCCAGCCCCTAAAATTGTATGATTCATAATCAGATTTTAGACGAGATTCATATCTATTTGCAAATGTAATCACATAATGATTATTTATATTAATATTGAATTAATTTTAGATATACTATTTGCTAAACAACGTCTAAATATCTTAATGAGCAACAAATCAATGTTCCTAAGCTGAAAATATTGATGAATAGTAATAAGGCAGTCCTGCTGATGGCCTGCTGATTATCACAAAATTAATATAGGTGGGATGGGTCAGGATATACCCTAAGCGAACCCAGAGCGAAGGAAGAGCGAACAAAGTCTATAGGAAGTCTATAGAAAAGCTCTTGTTTTATTAAGCAAAGTGCTAATTTTCAGCCTTTTATAAAACCAAATTTTTATCAAAAACATTGTTATTCGTTCAAATTCAATGAGTTAAATAGTACTGATCTATCCCCATTCCTGAAGAAGATTATCCTGGGTGAACATTTTGGAAGAGATAATACCGGGAAATCTCCTAAATTTGTTGTCACTATAAAGGGTTGATCATGCGGTTTAGTGAAATCATCGGGCAGGAATCTATTAAGAAGAAACTGGCACAAACAGTGCTGGATCACCGTGTAAGTCATGCTCAACTGTTCTTCGGACCGGAAGGAAATGAAAAACTTGCATTGGCCATCGCCTATGCACAATTCATTAATTGCCAGAGCCGTAGTACCGGTATTCATCCCGATTCGTGCGGGGTCTGTCCCTCATGCATACAATACCAGAAGCTTATTCATCCCGACCTTCATTTCATATATCCCATCTCAACTACTAAGAAAGTCCCGAAAAAGCCGAAGAGTGAAGATTTTATTGAAAGGTGGCGGGCTTTCCTTATTGAGAACGATTATCATGTGAACCTGCATGAATGGTACGAATTTATCGGAATGGAAAATAAGCAGGGGATAATTAATGCAGACGACTGTAACGAGATCATCCACACCCTGAGCTATAAAAGCTATGAATCGGAATATAAAGTAATGATACTGTGGATGGTTGAGAAACTATATTACGCGGCTGCACCGAAAATCCTGAAGATTCTGGAAGAGCCTCCAGAAAAGACGCTATTTATTTTGATCACTGAAGATCCTGACCAGATGATAAGTACCATCCGTTCACGCACTCTCCTGGTAAAAATTCCAAAGTTAGAGATTAAGGACCTTACCGCTTATCTTGTTGAAAAACATGGGATTGAAGAACGGGAAGCCGGTATTATAGCCAGGCAATCTTATGGGAATCTTAAGCAGGCTGTGCACAGATTACAGTACACGGAAGAGGATCAGTTTAACTTTATCAACTTCAGAAAGTGGATGTTGCTCTGCTACGATAATAAAGTTGCTGAAATGGTAGGTTTTTCAGGAGAGATCGCCCGGATTGGTAGGGAAAATCAGAAAGATTTCCTGTTATATGCCCTAAAGGTCATCGGGAATTGTTTCCCATTCGTTTTCGGTGATGAAGAACAGGTTGCTGCAGCCGGAGAAGAGTTGAAATTCCTGAAAAAGATATCTGCTTACATCAATCCTTCCAATTACTCAAGATTTTCTGATCTATTTAATACCGCGTTGTATCATATTGAACGTAATGCCCATCCTCAGACCCTTTTTCTGGATGTTTCACTGAAAGCTGCTGAACTATTCCGGGAAGTCAGAAAAAAGTAACCGGAAGCCCTATTTCATTTTTTTGTAATTTTGTACTATGGATTCTCAAGTTAAAGATAATTCTCAGGAAAAGTCGGAAGAAAATTCCAAGGATAAACCGGTTGTAAATCCGTTTTTCACACGTGGATGCTGCGATGTGCCAAAGCTTTATCACAAAAATGATAAAGTGTTTCAGCATAATTGCAGCAAATTCGATACCCATGATTGGATGAAAGATATTCCATATCCGGAAGGGTTTAAAGTCATCGACATTGTTGAAGTTCAGTTTAAAAATAACAGGAAGGATTTTTACCGGCTTCCTTCGGATCTTACAGTTGAAGTAGGCGATATTGTTGCTGTTGAAGCATCACCGGGACATGATATTGGCATAATAAGCCTGATCGGAGAGATTGTTCGTTTCCAGTTGCGTAAAAAGAAAGTGGATCCACATGCAACCGAATTCAAAAAAGTTTACCGGAAAGCCAGATTGACAGATATAGAGAAATGGATGGCTGCTGTGGAATCGGAAAGCTCCACAATGTATAAGGCCCGTGAGATTGCTATCCGTCTGAACCTTCAGATGAAGATCAATGATGTTGAGTATCAAGGCGATAATACTAAAGCTGTCTTCTATTATACTGCTGAGGACCGGGTAGATTTTCGGGAATTGATCAAGGTACTTGCAGAAGAGTTCAAAGTCAGAATTGAAATGCGGCAGATTGGTGCACGTCAGGAAGCCAGCCGTCTTGGAGGTATTGGATCATGCGGCAGAGAATTGTGTTGTGCCACCTGGTTAAGTGATTTCCATTCTGTTACCACTAATTCGGCCAGAGTACAGCAGTTGTCAATGAATCCCCAGAAACTTGCCGGGCAATGCGGAAAACTGAAATGCTGCCTGAATTATGAGTTTGAAACTTATCAGGATGCCCTTAAAGGCTTCCCGGATGTTGAGATTACATTAAAAACACGTAAAGGCGACGCAATTCATCAAAAGACTGACATCTTTAAAAAGCTGATGTGGTATACTTATGTAAATAATCCTTCCAATTTCATGGCCATCCCGGTCGATAAAGTAATCCTGATCATTGAGGATAACAAAACAGGAAATATGCCTGAAAAACTGGAAGATTTCGCTTTTATATCCGAGTCGAAAACTGATTTTGAGAATGTGGTCGGACAGGATGATCTAACCCGTTTTGACAACCTTTAATCGCTGTTTAAAATCAATCATCATGCCGCTGAACCGGAACCACTTCTTTCTCTCACTGGCACTGCTGGCCATTTTTCTAACCTCCTGTGACTCAAAAAGGTTTTTCGAAGAAAATAAAACCATTAAAAATGGCGTTTGGTTTTGCACAAATTACCAATCTTTTAGTGTGAATATTGCTGATACCCTGGCACGTTATGATCTTTACCTGAATATCAGAAATGATGGAACTTATCCTTATAGCAACCTTTATCTTTTTATTCATACTCTTATTCCTGGGAATAAAACTGCAACCGATACTGTCGAATGCCAGCTGGCCGATCCTGATGGCAAATGGCGTGGTTCCGGTATGGGAAGCCTGAAATTCAACCGTTTTCTATTTCAGAGAGGAATGGCTTTCCCTAGAAAGGGTGTTTATCGTTTTGACCTTGAACAAGCCATGCGCGTGAAAGAGCTAAAGGGGATAAGGGATATAGGGATCAGAATTGAAAAACACGTCATACAATAAAAGATGCCAGGGAAAAGAAGCTTGGTTTCACCTAAAACTCAAAAAAGATTCATCAAAGGCTTCTGGATTACAGGCGTCAGTCTGATCCTGTTTGTCATTCTTCTTTTTCTTTCCATCTCTATTGGGATCTTTGGAAAACTGCCAAGTTTTGAGGAACTTGAAAATCCCAGAAGCAACCTCGCCACAGAGATAATTTCAGCCGACCATCAGACACTCGGTAAATATTATATTGAGAACCGTTCAAATATTCATTACGGGGAACTTTCTCCAAATGTGATCAACGCTCTTATTGCAACTGAAGATTCCAGGTTCAATGAACATTCAGGAGTTGACATCAAAGCCATCTTCAGGGTTGTATTTGGGATGTTGACTGGAACCAACAAGGGCGGAGGAAGCACCATTTCCCAGCAGCTGGCAAAAAACCTGTTCCCAAGAAAGAAAGACCTGAACTTCTTCGAAACCGCAATCATAAAATTTAAAGAATGGGGAACCGCCATTAAACTGGAACGTGACTATTCCAAGGACGAGATCCTTGCCATGTACCTGAATACTGTTGATTTCGGAAGTCAGGCTTTCGGCATCGAATCTGCCGCTAAGACCTATTTTGACAAATCACCGAAAGATCTTAAAGCTGAAGAAGCTGCTTTACTTATTGGAATTCTAAAGGCTCCTTCATGGTTCAGTCCTACCCGGAACCCGCAGAGGGCATTGGAAAGAAGGAATACAGTCCTTGAACAAATGAAGAAGTACGATTACCTGACCCGGCAGCAATATGACTCGATTTCGGCATTGCCAATGGATATGACCCATTACAGGATACAGGATCATACAGCAGGTCTGGCTACCTATTTCCGGGAATACCTTCGGGGAGTCCTGAGCGACTGGTGTGCCAATCATCAGAAGGAGGACGGAAATCCGTATAACCTTTACCGGGACGGATTAAAGATTTATACCACCATCGATTCACGGATGCAGCAATATGCTGAAGAAGCCGTGAGAGATTATCTTAGCAAGGAGCTTCAACCGTCATTTTTCCGTCATTGGAAAGGTATTAAAGATGCCCCATTCGTTTTTGATAAAGACAAGGCAAAGGAAATCAAGAACCTTATGATGCAGGCCGTACGCAGGTCAGATCGCTACTTTCATCTGAAAACAAGAAACGCCAGTGATGCAGAGATCCTGAAAGATTTCGACACCCCGGTAAAGATGAAAGTTTTTTCCTGGAGAGGTGATATTGACACAATCCTCTCACCGTGGGATTCAATCCGTTATTATAAATTCCTGCTTCAATCCGGATTAATGTCCTTTGATCCTCATACAGGGTATGTGAAAGCTTATGTGGGTGGTATCGATTACCGTTATTTCCAATATGATCATGTAAAATTTGCAAAACGCCAGGTTGGGTCCACTTTTAAACCTTTCCTTTATACCCTGGCCATGCAGGAAGGCGATCAGCCTTGTACTTTGTACCCAAATGTTCAGCCGGTAATTGAGCTTTCCAATGGAGATATATGGGCCCCAAAAAATGACAGCAAAGAAAGACTAGGTGAAGAGGTGACACTGAAATGGGCGCTTGCCTATTCCAATAACTGGATCTCTGGTCAGCTGATGAAAAAATATTCTCCCCAGGATGTGATCCGGATAGCACGTAAAATGGGAATAACCAGTGACATACCTGCAGTTTATTCCATCGCACTCGGATCAGCCGATTTGACCTTGTACGAGATGACCGGTGCAATGGGAACCTTTGCTAATAAAGGGGTTTATGTTGAACCCATTTTCGTGACAAAGATTGAGGATAGGAACGGGAACGTCCTTGAGTCATTCGTTCCTAAGCAACAAGAGGCCATTAGCGAGGAAACTGCTTACCTGATGATCATGTTAATGAAGGGTGTCGTGGAGAGTGGGACCGGCACACGCCTGGTGACTAAGTACGGTTTTGATAATCCGGTAGCTGGAAAAACAGGAACTTCTCAGAACCAATCTGATGGCTGGTTTATGGGAATCACTCCAGATCTTGTTACCGGTGTTTGGACAGGCTGCGAAGATCGTTCTGCACATTTCCGGACCCTTGATCTGGGTCAGGGAGCCAATATGGCTTTACCTATCTGGGCCATCTATATGAAAAAAGTCTATGCTGATTCCACTCTAAGAATCTCCAAACGGGATTTCGATCTGCCATCCAAACCCCTGAGCGTAGAATTTGATTGTGATAAATACCAGCCTCCAAAGAAAAAGAAGAAAGTCAATATTGAGGATTTCTAGCTATCATTCATCTTGATAAAAAATCCTACTCATTTTATTCAATCGTCATTTCATAAATCTCCCCGACAATGTCATTTTTTGGAAAAGGAATATTGTCCTGCTGATAAGCCGAACCTACCCACCATCTCGTATTATGAAATTCCTGTGTGACAATCATGAGCATTTGATTATTAGGGATAGAAGTATTTGAATAATTCACATAACCCACAACTCTAAGCTTATCTTTTGAAGGACCAATGCGCCAAATGATTTCTGTCGGTTCCCAATCTATCTGAAAGTAATAGTAAGGAGAACCGAACAGCTCTTCATCAGGTTCTGGCGTTTTTTCTGTGATGGCACGGTAAGATTTATCCCACCGGTGAGCCCAGAATGTCTGGCCCTTGTACGAAATTGTATGACAGCCATCTGCAAAATCAGCTGGCTCCCAGCAAGCCATATCCCAGTTGGTACAGCATACTTCAATTTTATCATCATCGGCCAGGATTTCCTCAGGGAAAGGGACATTCCAGTTTGAGAGATGGTCTTGATCGTCAATTCCATAATTGTAAGCCGGAGGAAGCAGGTAGGAAGGACAATAGGGTACTGTCTTAAGGATCTCGAAGTCAATCTCAGAATAACCCATTGTTTTAACTCTCTGATCTTTCTGCCCACCATAATAATTGGCCATGTATCCTTCTTTGTTACAGTCACGTCGATAATTCCATTCTGCCTGATCCTGGGAAATAAGCCAGATTGCATTCGTCAACCCATTCCAGAGATTATTACGATTAAGCAATTTTGACAGCTTTGCTTTCACAGTCCATTTTCCATAAGTAAAGCCATGACGTGAACGTACTCCAACATTCTCCTTAGCCCATTTTCCATATTCACATCCCGGATTGCGGATGATTATCTTGTGGTCAACGGGGTCGGAAGCAACAGTTTTACAGGGTTCTTTAGACACCGATGGGATCGTGCCGATAAGTTCTTCTTTCGTATAGAATCTCCGGTTCCAGTTAAAATCCATTCTCGAGTAATTGTCCTTCAGCACATCGGCGATGACAGGGATGTTATTCATCTTCGTTGAAGGATCAATATAATGCCCAAACTGTTCAAAAGCTGCAGTTTTATAAAGAGTCTGATTATTTCCACAAGTCTTGCAATAGTATTTTGTTGCATGCTCTGGGTCGAAAATTGCATTGGCAATATAAACACCCGCACCCGGGTCAGGATTTGCAATTACTTTCAGGAAGTTCTGAGATTTCTGAACAATTGTATTTTTTAACTTCCTGCCATCCCCGGATAGAAAATAAAACCATGGATTTATGAAAGAACCGTTCTCAACTACCGATATATTCCGTATCCCCTCAGGAATAAGCTTATGATTTAAATTATCTTCTGTGGTCACTACTAAAATAAAGCGATAGTTACCTACCCTGGGATTCCTTTTCCAGCGATCGTTTTTTCCATTAGTATAATACCGTTGTTCATTCCTTGGGTTCCCGACAATGCGAAAATGATCTGATACTGGGTGAAATTCATTATCAGGTGGTATTTCTGATGTGAATTTGAAGGTTAGAGAAACATCTTCCCAACTTCCATAGAAATTTTCCCAGGCATTGATATTCTGCTTTGTAGAATCTGTCTCATCCATTTCCGGGAATTTATAAGATTCATTCTGGTAAAAGATTTTGTAGTAAAATTTCTGCGGTTTCTTACTGATATTCTTAAGAGAGAAGGAAAATTCAAATTGTCCTTCTTTCACTTGGTTGAGCGTCGGAATAATAAATCCATCATCGATAGCATTGGAATAATCAAGAAAAATGGATTTATTGCAATTCATGGAATTGTTCTTGTTACCTGCTGTATCAATATGCCAGTTGGCCACCGGATCAAAATCACGGATAATAAACTGGTCTGAAACAGATTCGATAGATTTCCCGGACTTGCCGCAACCCACAAGTAATAAAGCCGTTAAACTTGTCAGAACAAACATGACTGTGATCCGGTAGAGAATTATAAATTTCATTTTATTGTTGAATTAATATGATGCATTATTTCTCTGTCTTTTGGAGGGAATATACGCCAATGGTTGCAGGTAAAGTAGGATTGTCAATGAATTCCTTACATTTTTTATCCTGGGAATCCCTTGTATTGCAGTTCTTTCCGATCACAAGAAGTGATGTCAGCGTGGGATCAATTATCCTTGCAGGATAAAGGCTCAGGATCTCATAATATTTTGGGTTGAAATCCTTCTCATATCCCGAGAAATCCATATTGGCAATGACCTGGAATGTAGTATCATTAAACCTGATCTCTTTAAGATCAAAGCGCCAGTCACGGTTGTACCTGAAGATTTTGATTTTCCCACTGTTATCAAAGCTCCCGGTCAGGAATTTGTCAGTCGGTTTCAGAGTATCCAATCCTATTGTCTTTCCCAGGTAATTCTGCTTTTCACTATAACAGGAGATGAAAGAACGGCTTACAGGGTCAAACCGTAAAATTGACCATGTGTAATTTGTTTTTGTCTTTCCTCCGGAAATACTAAGGAGTAAATCCTGCGGATACCTTTGAAGGAAATGCCCCGCAGTGATATTAAAATTATTATTCCGTGAATTCCATTGTTTTATTTCATCGCTAAGGCCAGAAGCCATTATCAACCATGGATCTTTGTTCCCTTTCTCAAACCGGTATACCTTCCATGAACCTGTTTCATCAACCGCAAGGATCTCTGTGATCTTGTTTCCATCAAGATCGGCAGCGATCAGTTGTTCCGGTTGTGAAAAAGGATTACTGGTTGTATTCAACAAGGTTTTAAACGAAACTGGAGCTATTTTTCCGGAGCCGGGACTACCCTGTTTTTCAAATTCACCCAGCAGAACACCATTGGGTCCTGATAGTAGAATCTGAGATGTACCTCCACCTGTAAAACAACCAGTGATAATTTCGGCAGACTGAAAGAATGGCGATAAGCCTGTTGATATCTGTGGCATTATTTTTGAAAACTCATTTTTCCCCTTGCAGAATGTATAAAGTTCTGCCCGTCCTGATTTATTGATTACAAGGAGATCTTCTGTACTGTTGGAAATAAAATGTCCCGAAATAATCCTGTCATAAGGGCTAATATCACCATCTCTAACTTTCCCATTATTGATCAGGAAGGATGAATTCACGTTATGAATATCCACTTTATCAAAAAGATGGAAAGGATACGGAGGAAAATTCAATCTGGGTGTGAACTGACCTCCATTGGCTAAATTAACCAGAGTTGAATCGCCTCTTCTTGGCTTTGGTCCGCCAAATACAATGTAAAAATCGTCTTCCAGTATATCCGTATTGCTGTTGTTCCAGAAGTAGAACTCCAGCTTATAGTCAGGCTTGAATTTAATATCGGAAAGGTCAAATAAACCGCTGATTTTGAACCATTTTCCTCGTGGCACATGGTCTCCGCTAACCGTGACCGCTTTCCAGGCAATATTGATGTTTCCGTTGCTGGCCGCAAAGACAAAATTGCCGAGCGGTTCATTGTTTCCGGGAAAAACATAGACCCATGCACTTATAGCAATTGCTCCCAGGTTGTCAAGACCTATTTCACCCGCTTTCCTTTCAACGGCAAAGCTATAACTGTTTTTCCCGAATGTTTTAGTGGAATAATTTCCCGAATGTGCAATTCCTTTGTAAAATTTACTCGTATTTCCTGATTTAGGATCCACCTCAAAATTAAAATATAAGGTGTGAGGAGCTTCTGAGTTGTATTGCTGATTGTTCAGGAAAACCGTTTCACTAGTGCCTGAAAGCTTGAGAAATTTATGAAGAGGTAGATATCGCAGGCTTAAAAAAGCTGCTGCTAAGATGATAATCAACAAAGCAGAGATGAAAATGATCTTTTTTCGTTTCTTATGCATGACAAAATATTAAGTACACAACGGAATGACAAAACTAATCAAAATACAAATTCTTATTACCTTTGAAAAATCAATCCTTTAAAGAAATCAGGTATTATGGTTGCGGTAATAATCCCATCATTTAATGTCAAGGATTCGATTCTTGGAGTTTTGTCAGAAATAGGACCTGAAGTTAAAAAGATTTACGTAGTTGATGATGCTTGTCCACAAGGATCCGGGAATTTCGTAAAAGAGAATTGCACAGATAGCAGGGTTGAGGTCTTGTTCAACCCAAGGAATCTAGGTGTGGGTGGCGCAGTCATTGCAGGGTATAAAAAAGCCCTTGAAGATGGCTGTACCATTATGGTGAAAATTGATGGTGACGGACAAATGGAACCTTCGCTAATTTCTAAATTTATTGATCCAATACTTAGAAAAGAAGCAGATTATGTCAAAGGTAATCGGTTTTATGACCTCGAGTACCTTAGAAAAATGCCAGGGATCAGAAGGTTTGGAAATGCCATTCTTTCTTTCATTAGTAAAATGTCCTGCGGATACTGGAATTTAATGGACCCAGCTAACGGCTTTACTGCTATCAGCGCAAAAGCCCTTAGACATCTGCCTCTCGAAAAGATCGACAAACGGTTCTTCTTTGAAAGTGATATGTTATTCAGACTCAATACTATCCGGGCAGTTGCATTGGATTTTCCAATGTATTCTGAATATGGGTCTGAAAAAAGCAATCTTAAGATCTCAGGAGTGTTGTTCAGATTTCCGTTCAAATACCTGAATCGGTTTATAAAAAGAATATTTTATAATTATTTTCTTCGCGATTTCAATATCGGATCACTCGAATTGGTGATGACAACTATCTTCTTTTTATTCGGATTTATCTTTGGTGGGCTGCATTGGATCTCTAGTCTCCAAACACTTCATCCTGCCACAGCCGGTACAGTTCTTCTTGCCGGTTTGCCAATAATCCTTGGATTCCAGTCATTGCTTGCCTTTCTCCATTATGATCTTACCAATATCCCGCAAAAACCTATTATTGAAATTGAAGGTTGAAATATTATTTCTTCTGGCACGTTTGTATTTCTATTACTCTCATCATTTAAAACATGAATCTACGATCTACTAAAAATCTACATTTGTTTCTAATATTCTCTGTTCTTGTCCTACTCGTTATCTTGTCTCTCCTTTCAGAAGGTTTTTATGGTGGCGCTGATAATGTATCCCACTATTTTATTGCACGCTATTCTTTCAAGTATCCTCATCTTTTTTTGGAACCATGGGGCAGACCTGTTTTCACTATCATGGCCTCACCATTCTGTCAGTTCGGATTTCAGGGATTGAAGTTGTTTAATGTTTTGCTTGGATGCCTTACTGCTTTTCTTGCGTACCTCACGGCGAAAAAACTGAACATAGACCACCCCTGGTTGGCTATCATCTTCGTGATCTTTACTCCAATGTATTTTCTGATGACCCTCACGGGTCTTACCGAGATCCAGTTTGGTTTTATCCTGATGCTTGCAGTATATCTTTTTTTCGATGAAAAATATATTGCTTCCGCTATCATTATCTCTTTCATCCCTTTATCCCGCTCTGAAGGGTATGCATTTCTTCCGATTTTTCTCGTTGCACTTTTGATGAAAAGAAAATATTTTGCCCTTCTTTTCCTGATCAGCGGACTTCTTTTCTTCAGTATAATAGGTTATTTCTTTATTTGGAAAGATTTCTTCTGGATTTATACACAAAATCCTTATCCTCTTCATCATCCTTTATACAAGGAAAAAGGGCCTTTACTTCATTTTATTAATGCATCCCCCGAGATTTTCGGTATCCCATTATTGATTCTATTACTTACTGGATTGGTAACTTATTGTTATCTATTCTTTACAACAGAGAGAGAACGACGAAAGCAGGTATTTCTTGAAATTTGGATCCTGGCAGTGCCTGTATTAGTGTTTTTTGGCGTTCATTCTGTGCTTTACTGGAAAGCCTGGTTTAGCTCTATGGGTTTGATCAGGGTAATTACCGGAGTCCTGCCCCTTGCAGCAATTGTAAGCTTGAAAGCATACGATTATCTTGAAAAAACTTTCATAAGGTTACGATTGATTAGAAATTTCTTTTTATTCGCCACCATTTTTCTTATCATTTTTTTCAATTTTTATATCCACCGGTTTCCAGTACAGCTAAGTCCGGGAGAAAAAAGTGTGAAAGCTGCAATTAATTGGGTTAAGAAGACGCCACTAAGAGACCAGAAAATATTGTTTACCGATATTGATGTTCCTTTTCTATTAAATCTGGATCCCCGGGATCATAAAAAATGTGAACAAATCTTTACAACTCCTTGGCTAAATTGTTATCCTCCTAATACAGTGTTTATTTGGGATTCATACTATGGTACCCATGAATGTAAGGTCCCTCTGAGTATTCTGGAGGATTCAGGAGAATATGAGCTTTTAAACGTATTCAAACCCGTTCCTGAAAAGAATATTTGGATCGACCCAAATTACCAGGTTTGTGTATTCAAAAAAGCTCCTTACGGATATTTTGTCGATAATAAACCAATCCGTGATTTGATCGATGCACATAACGGTGAAATAGGTAAGGTACAATTCATTGCAGGCGATACTTATGAAAAGTATCCTAAGAAAACACAAGATCATCATGTCACCAGACAAGTTGCATATACTGGCTCTTTTTCCTATAAGGCAACCAGTTGGGAACAATATACAACTCCTTATGAGATCGATCTTTCAAAAATTACAAATCAGAATAAAAATATCATTATCCGGGTCACCTGCTACGTTTATCCGGTCATTCCGTTTAAAGATAACGAGACCCGACTGGTTATTACGCTGAAAGACAGGAATGATAATTATCATTCTCTCTCTCTGGATAAAGTTGCAATTCGGATCAATGAATGGAATGAAGTTTCATTTACAACATCTTTCCCTTCTATTGAATCTACCGACAGACTTGTTGTTTATTTTTGGCACCTTGGAAAAAGGGAATTTTTTATCGACGACTTGGTAATTGAGCGTTTAACTCACTGAACCTTTTAAAGATATAGGTCACTTTAAAACCGGAAATAGATAAATGGGCTGAATCCCGCAGTGCTGATCGTTGCCTCACACAATACGAAAAGCACTATTGCCAGTGTGGTAAAGGTTAATAATAACCTGTTCCCGGGTGCAGTGAAAAGCTTAACCTGCCAATTTTCGATCCTTTTATATCCTCCCCAGAAAGAGAAGAAGATGGCAATGCAAAGCATGGTCCAGAATTTCCGATTAAGCCATATATCATTTTCGGCTGAAACAAAAGAAAACATCCTCCGGATATAAAAGTGGAAATAATCCAGGCTTTCTGATCTGAATAAAATCCAGCCGAAGACAATGGTAATAAAGGTTATTACCTGGCTCGGGAGTTTGCCGATCTTTTTAAAAAACTTTAATAAAAATAACCGGTCAAGAATTAAAAAGATCCCCTGATAAATACCCCAAAAAATAAACGTCCATGCCGCTCCATGCCAGAAACCGCAAAGAAGGAATGTAACAGAAGTTGCCACCAGGTAAATAATCTTATCCGCCCGTATCCCGCTATAACTGTCCTTCTTTAATTTTCTGGATGTAGCATATGCCAAACGTAAAAAGACATAATCGCGAAACCAGAAGGAAAGAGTAATATGCCAACGCCTCCAGAACTCCGTGATATTCTTTGAGATATACGGATTATTAAAATTCTCCGGTAACCGGAAACCGAACATCCTGGCAAGTCCCAAAGCCATGTCGGTATACCCGGAAAAATCAAAATAGATCTGGAAGGTATAAGCAATTGCTCCGATCCACGCAAGTGAACTCGAAAGGTGCAGCGGACTCAGTGCGAATATCTGGTTGACTTGTTCAGCCAGGGCATCAGCTATCAGAACCTTTTTCGCCAAACCTATAACGAATCTGTAAAATCCTGTCAGTCTGTCATCTATGGTTTCCTGCTGCCTCCTGTCTTGAATCTGTCCTGAAATTTGCCCTGGTCTCACAATAGGTCCCGACAGGATTTGCGGAAACATGAATATGTACAATGCATAATCCTGTATTTTTTCAAAAGGAGGTGTAGTTTTTCTCGAAACGTCAAAGGTATAAGCCAGCTTTTGAAACGTAATAAAGGAGATGCCCAGTGGAAGTGCAATCTGTGACCAATGCCCGTGTTTTCCACCAAACCACGCCGAGATCGCATCAAGCTGGCCTTCAAAGAAATTCATGTACTTAAAGAAAAGCAGCAATCCAAGATTCAAACAAACCGAAAACCAGAAGAGAACTCTTTTAAAACTTCCATCTGTTCTTACAATTGCTTTAACGATATAATAATCAATCACAACCGACCCCATCAGAAAGAACACGAACTTCGGTGCACCCCAGGCAAAAAAGAAGATACTGACAAGTAGCAGGAAAAGGTTCCTGAATTGCCTGTCCAGTAAATAATAGATAATTAATGAACCAGGTAAAAGATAGAGTAAAAATATGCTACTGTTAAAGATCATTTCTTTTTAATGCTTTTTATCTGACAGTTCCAGATTAACCATGTATATCGCTGCTTCTCTGATCATCTCATTCAATGGCAAATGCTGTTCATCCGCACTTTTCCTAATATTGTTTAACCAGTCTTTATTATTTCTGATCTGGGTTTCATAAAAAACCACCCTCGAGTGGGATGGGTCCAGCTCGGCATAGAGCCGGTCAATGAAATCATATCCAAGATTTCCGTATCCAGCATTGGTTTGCAGGAAGATAATGATATTCTGACGGTTAACTGCTTCCATGAAATTCAGTTCTCCTATGTTCATGGGCTTTTCAAAAGTCTGTGGATAAACATCCTTCCCGTAATACCAGAATTCAACATTACTGAACATGTTCTTGATAATTCCGGGATAGTACCATGTCCAGTAAAAACTGTCACCAATTACTAACCCAGTCGGTTTCTGCTTTAAAGAATCATTCGTAAAATGGAATTTCGGATAGGCATAAATCGGATGGGGAATCGTCCAAATCAGATTCATAGTCCTCTCAATATCAGCATCTTCATCCCTTGCGTTTTTATCTAACTCGATTTTATCCATAATCATCGACGGCATAGGATAGCCGGTCTTTATTTTGAGGTACTTGATTAGTGAATCTGCTGCTCTGTCTGCACCATAGGTACTCCAGTGGATCCCTGTTTTTGGATAGAGCGGATAACGACTCGTATCCTTAGCAAGTTTAAGATATTGATTAAAATCAATCAGGTTGATACCCTCTTCCTTACAACGCTGAATATAATAGGAATAGTTTGTATTCTCTCCTTTGTTCCTCAGGAATCTTTGAGGAACATACTCCGGGTAAAATGTACATTTGTCCGGAGCAAAAATGACAAGCAGGTAAATCTTCTTTTCTTTCCAGAGTCTGTCCTGCAGTATCTTCATCAGTCTGACTTTTTCATCGCAATGCCTCTTTCCGATGAAATTTGATCCCTGGTAAGAGCTTATATATTCTGTGCCAAATAGATAACCATGTTTTCCTGCCACGATCTTGCTGGCATGAGCTATTGTAAACAGACTGTAATCTATCTGGTTGTAAAGTCTTACGAAATCACTCTTAAAACCCGGATAATCCTCAATATGCTTCCTGAATTGCTCCTGGTAAGTGCCTTTAAACCACCCCTTGATCGTGAATTGTGGGGCTTCTGTTAATGAATAAACTCCATTGAGTTCCCTTGAAGATATCAGTTTTCCCTTCTTCTGGATCGCTGGAAATGAAAGCAATACAAGTAAGAGTAAAAAAAGTAAATTTTTTATTTGCCTCATCAGGATTATTCATATTTGATCTTCACATCGTCCACAAAGAAAGTTTTTTCCCCCTTATTCCAGACGTGGAAATTCATTTGACACTCACCCGGTAAATCCCGGGGAATATAAAAAGTTCTTACTACTCTCTTCCATGAATTTGCTTTGCCTGCCAATGGCTCTATCGGCAAAGACTGCAAATTTACTATTATATTGTTCTTAAGAAATGAACTTACCAAATAAGCATTAATAGGTCCTGGTTCAGTTTCTTTTACCCAAAGCTCAACTCTGATGTATTTCGCATATTTGCCATTGAAATCCCAGATCATTGCTGAATGTCTACAGCTAATTTCATCTTTGGGACCGATTACCGCACAATAGGATCCGGAATGATGTACTGAATCTGTGACGTTGGTTCCATCATAAATGGCTTCATTTTCAAAATCATTTTTGAATATATACGGAAGAGTTCTTTGCGGAAAGAGTTTAATCTTGCTCACTTGTTTGTAATAATAATCCCAATCCCATGTTGAGCCGAAATTGCACTTATCTGAAATAAGTGATAATCTTGCATTAAAAAAGGTCATAAAAATAACCACCAGCGAGAATAGAAATATTATTATTATTTTCTTTGAATTGATAATATCTTTCACCAGATATCCGAATGGAATGCAAAAAACTGGCATGAATTCAATAAAAGCACGATGTCCATATCCACAACCGTAATACCAGAATTTATATGCTGCAGCCATATATGAAATTAAAAGAAAAAATGAAAGAATAAAGATTCCATTGCCATATCTTTTAATGACCATGTACAGCATACCAATCATAAAGAATAACGTAAGCGGACTCCAGGGAACAAGCCCGTTAAGTGTTGAAAACCAGACTTCTGCAAATTTTGGATGATTCCAAAAGGGGAACCCCTCTCCATACTTTAGATATATAAAGCTGCCGCGCATTATTTTCCAAAAGACCATCTGCGGAATGAACATCACAAACATGATGATTATCAATAGAATAGAATATTTTGGTCTGAGGATAAGTTTCAGGCGATCCTTAATTTCACATCTGCTTTTGCAATCCAGGAATAAGAAAATCAATCCGATAAGACAATTTGTAGGTCGAATAATAAACATTACTGCGAAAGCAATCGCCATCAGCAGGAAATACCGGTAATGGTTAATATCTTTCAGAAATTCTTTCATTGAATAAAGGAATACCCCAATCACAAAGAAAGAATAGACATGTGATATTAATGTAACTTCTATCGAATAGTAGAACAGATTGGTTCCCAGGAAAGTCAGAAGGATTATAATGTATTGCATGTACTCTTCAAAATAATTCTTCAGGAATCTCTTAAGAAAAAACAGCCCCAGAACAAGGTAAAAGACAGAAGCCACATCAAACACCTTATTATATATAATGGCAAAACCTCCCATTTCATCAATTTTTGTGATTTGTGAAATGGCATGTGCTGCAAAAAAAAATGGGGATACTAAAAGAGCTACTCCGTAATAATAGCCGGTTACAATAGTATTACGTGTTCGATCAATTAAGAACCCGCTTCCCGATTTCACATCAATGTCGGGAGGCGCCTTCTTCCCATCAAAATGATAATAAAATGTTGCAGGTAAGTAAACATAATATCCCGCCATATCAGTCCAGATCTCGCTTCTCCAGTTCAGTATTCCACGGTCCTTGTGCTGCTTCAGGGTCAAGATAGTCGAGAAAATAAACAACCCCAGAAAAAAAAATATTTCAATATACCTTACTGTCCGGTCCGCTTTTTTCATTTTTCATTTTATCTTCTGAATATATTTGATATTCTGTAAATTGTATAAAGCTATCTGTTGTTTTCTGTTATATAATTTTTAGAAAAAGATTGTTGATTATTAACCTTAATAAATTACTCAAACAAAAGCTTCAGATCATCAAAGTAAACATCAGATTGTTTTTTATCGTTCCATAATGCCACTTTACAAATTAATCCCTGTTGATTTAATGTATCTGGGATTTCTATGGTTCCATAAACCTTGGCCCACTGATTGGGCTCCTTAATAAAATCATCCACGAAGAACTTTTTATAAAAATAACTTTTATTCTGCCAGTCCGTTAAATTCACAAAAAAGATCAATCCCGTTTTTTTCATTCCTTCTGGATAAATCCATAAACTGGCAGTTATTTTACTCACGGGAGTTTTTATTATAGTTGATAGATCCCGCTTGAAAAAAGTCGTAAAATTCTCATTTTTGTCAATAACGCCACCCTGCGTTGGTGATCTGTAGTATTTTGTCTGAGTGTTTATCCTTTCTAAGGCATTGTTCTCAAAATCCTTTTTAAACAAATAGTTCGTTCTGGGGGAATTATAAAGCCCGGCATAATCAAGGTATAGGAGATAATCATCCCATGACCATGTCGAACCTGTATACCACCTTTGGCCGTACGTAAGTTTCAGATTATACCAGACCGAAGCTATAATTAATAACATAATCATCATTCGGATATAAAGATTCTTCATCTTTGGAATTGTACCAATAAACCATGCAAATGGAATTGCAAGCAGTGCATAAAATTCAACAAATGGACGATAACCGAAGCTTCCTCCAAAATACCAACAGCACCATGAAGAAAACAGGTAACTGATGAAAATGAAAAAAATCCCGATAAAGATGCCATTCATCAGTTTCTTCTTAATCATCTGAATAATTCCCACCATAAAGAACAATGCCAGTGGAGTATATAGAAAAAAACCATTTAATGGAGCAAACCAGACAGAAAAAATCTGAGGATTCTTCCAATGTGTAAAGGTTTCATTATTATAGGAATAATAGAAAAAATGATCGGTCAGGTACTTCCAGTAAATAAACTGGGGAAGAAAAATAATAAATCCGGCAATTAAAAATGTGATGATGTATAACGGTTTTAAAAATAAACGTAAGCGGTCTTTAAAGTCGTTAAAGGATTTGACATCAAGAAAGCCTATCCATGTCAGAAGAATGATACTCGTAGGCCTGATCAGAACAGCAAGTGCAAATACAAAACTGATGCCCACTATCAGGCCATATTGTTTTTTTTCACTGTCAAGAAACTTTTTTAAAAGGAAAAGAAACAAGCAAAAAAGGAAAAATGAATTGACATGCGACATTAATCCCTCATCAATACCATAATAGTACAGGTTGGTCCCTGCAAATAGCAGTATTACAGTGATATAGGAAACCGTACGTGAGAAGTACCTGCTTAAAAATCTCCGTAGAAAGAATAGCCCGAGAATAAGATAAAAAACTTCCGGAAAAATCGTCATCCTCTCATAAAAAAGGGAAAAACCATCAGGGTAAGGATCCCAGTGAGTGGCTATAAAATTTGTAATTAGAAAAAAGGGAGCCCACATGATGGCAACGCCACAAGTCGTTTTTGTCAATATTTTATTCCTGCTATAATCAAAATGAATCCCTGGGCTTCTACTTTCAAATTTTCGTGGAATTTTGTGTATGTCCCATTTATAGATAAAGGTTGCCGGAAGGTAAATATAATAATCTGCCTTATCCGATGTGATCTCAGGAAGTCCCCCTCCTGCCCGATGTACAAAGTTGATGTCGTTGGAAAGGTAAAGTCCAAGGAAGAAAAATGGAATAAAAATGAACCAATCCGCTCTTCCTTCGGTAAATAAATGTTGACTTAGGTTCTTAATTTTGTACAAATGCTTCGTATTTAAGATCGTCAATATAAATCTTCGAATTCCCAGTATAATAAACGCACGCAACGATTTTATCCGATGGGGCTGGATTCCCTGGAATAATATAATTCATTGAAACAGTATGCCATATCCCTGGTTGCAAATTCAGATCTTTTAAACTTATTGTTCTATACTTGTAATATTTCCCCTGATGTTCAGAAGTGATTATGAGATTTGTACCCGACAACGATTCAATATCATTTGCTAAAACCGAAACCGTGATCCTTATTCCTATTGGCCTTTTCTGCATGAAAACTTCATACGTTGTTTCCCAGGAAGGAGAAAACCGGGCAGAACTATCGAGAAATAATGCCATCTTTCCATTTTTTATAAATTTACTTTCCAGTCTGGGCTTGTAGACAACATTAGTGTCTTCAAAATTATAATTAGTAAGCTCGACTTTAGTAAGTCGAGGATCATCATCTAACAGTTTATTCGCAATGGCATTGGCTCCTTTTATCGATTGAAGTTCTTCAAGATCCATAGAAGTATAGCGCCAGAAGTTCTGCGTATATCTTGTCATGTCAATTCCGGTTGGCAAAATGATCCCCTTGTTAAATTGTAAAGTCTGAAAAATGTTGAGAAGAATAAAGGCTGCAATTAAAACCGAACCGCTAATTTGGGATATCAGCTTCCCTGAAAAGACAAATCTAATAAAAGAAGCAATGGGGAAAATGATCAATGCATAAGCGGGGATGAAGGCAATTTGCCCGAAGATCGGCGTCTCGCCCAGATCTGACCAACTGGTTTCGCAAAGAAGATCAAGAATACAAAAAATAAAAACCGCATAGAAAATGGGACGGTTTTCCCCGGCAAAAAAATATAAACCTATGATAGCCAGAATAAATAAGGGGGAATAGATAAACAGACCATGCTCAAAGGAAAAAAGATAATTCCATAAATACCTTGATCCGAAAACAAAAACCCCGGGTAACTTAATATTAAGAATCGAAATTTCCCCCGGTCTTATATTGAGTGTTAACAGGAAAATTATATTGATCAGAATCGCAAGTAAAATGAATACGAGGAACTGTAACCATTTACTCCTGATCATATGGATCTTCCCCTTCAGGGATGCCTTATCAGAAATATTCCACAACATGGGAATTAAAAGAGAAATAAAACCCGTCGGATGAAAAAGTATAATGAGTCCTGCAACAAAACCCACAGAAAGAGCGAGAAGCAAAGTTGACTCCCGATGCCACCGGATGGTAAGAT
>JBEKQA010000022.1:0-23753 GCA_049520195.1 Bacteroidales bacterium | reverse complement strand
AGCACTGATCCGGTTCAGACTAAAAATTACGAGCAGGATCACGAAAATTGCTAGTAAACCCAAAGCGACAGCATTCCACTCAAACATGGAGGTCCAGTAATGTATTTGCTGGAAAAAAGCAGCAGGTCTGAAATCACTGTTGACTTCAGCTTTAGTATCCAGGTTTCTTTGAATATAATCACTTCGTTCTTTTAAGGCGTCTTCATCAAGGTAATAGGAATTTACATATAAAGTTGATATTCCGTGTTTTGTAATCAGTTCTGTAATATCCCTTGTCAGACTGCTGTCCGACGCTATAAAGTAATTTTTTTGTCCGGGCAGAACCAAAACATTCCGGAAATGTGACTTCATCGTCCTGACCAGCGTTGAATTTGTTCTGGCAGCAGTCTTGCTCACATAATCTGAAGTGGTAGGCAAACTTTCACAGAGAATAGCTCCCGGATTCAGAACTTTTCTCAGCTCAGTCAGGAATTCTGTGGAATAAAAACGATTGATCAGAAGTGTTGAAGGTTCCGGAAGATTAACAAGAACTACATCATATTTTTCCCGGGTCTGCCTGATGAAACGTCTAGCATCTCCTTTAATAACATGAATCCTCTCGTTATTAAGGATCTTTGAGTATTTCTGTCCGAGCCTGATCAAACCGGGATCAAGTTCAACATAATCAACCCGTAAAGGATGATACTTGAGAATTTCTTTTATTGTTCCTGATATTCCTCCTGAGATCAACAGGACATTCTTTGGGCATGGATGCTGGATCATGGCAAAGTGAACCGATTCCTCGTTAACAATTTCATTGCTGGAAGAGAATAGAAGCAATCCATTCTCAAAATAATTCAGCTGTCTGGCATTCATGGTCACTGCAAGTTTCCCATAGGGAGTATTTTGGTGAAAAATAAGATGCTGCCCCGGATAAAAAAGCCTGCCTGTATAAGAATCAAGATCTGTAAAAAAAGGAAGTGCCATAAAAATCAAACAAACAGGAATCATGATTGCTCTTTGGGACTTGATGCCGCAAGTCATTGAAAAAATCATGCAACTTAGCATATTAATAATGAGCAGGATACGGAGTCCACTATAGACTCCGGAAAACTTCAGAACAAAGAGATTAACCAGTAAACCCGCAAACATTCCCCCGATGGATTCGAGGGCATAAGCTCTTGAAGAAATATTCTTCCCAGTCAGATCCGATAGTGTATGAACATAAGCAATAAATAGAAACCCGTTGACAAGGCAAAAAGGTAGCTGAAAAAGAAACATGGAACGAATGACTGGTATTAGCCCTGGTACGCTCCCTGGGGGAAGAGAAATTGCCTTCCACAGATCAAGTTTTAACAGCATCAGGATCGGGAGTATGGCAAAGAGGAATTGGAGAAACATAAGGAAAGGTAACTTCCCTTTCATCTTTACAAAGAACCTGCCCAGAAATGCGCCGGCACCCGTAAGAAGCATCCAGTTGGTAAGAACAATCGCGATTATCAGCTCATTACCGTTCAGAACAGAAAAACATTCGCGTATCAGGAATATTTGCGTGGCAAGGGCGGAAAACCCCAGGGTAAATAAAGAAATCCTCAACGAATGTTCAAATCTGATCATGAAATGTTAACTTTGTAGAGTAGTCCCAAAGATATAAAAAATATGCAAAAGATTCAATCCTGGCTTTGGCTGGTACTTATATTTCTTCTGGCTGAAACAGGTTGCCATTCCCAGGACACCAAAACAATCACTGCCTTGGTCGACAGACCTATGGCAGTTGCCGGAAGTTTTTACCCCTCCGATCCATCAGCTTTACGCGCAATGCTGGGAGATCTTTTCTCTAATGCGAAACCAGCAACCGCTAAAAATGTAGTTGCAATTATCTGTCCTCATGCCGGCTACGAATTCTCTGGAGTTGTAGCGGCCAGCAGTTATAACCAACTGGACCCCGACAAACAATATGATAATGTATTCATCATTGGATCAAGTCATTATGTATCTTTTATGGGAGCTTCCATTTACAACATCGGGAACTATGAAACCCCGCTGGGAAAAGTGAAAGTCAACATCGACCTTGCAAACAAGCTGATCAAAGAAAATGCAGTCTTCTCTTATCATCCTGAAGCAGAATTGAAAGAGCATTGCATTGAAGACCAGGTGCCCTTCCTGCAATATCACCTGAAAAAAAGTTTTAACCTGGTCCCGATTATCCTGGGAACACAGTCGCCCGAGTCATGCAGGAAAATTGCCCGTGCACTCCAGCCTTATATGACTGGAAATAACCTGTTTGTGATCAGCAGCGATTTTTCCCATTATCCACCTTATAATGACGCCATAGTCGTCGATAAAAACACCTGCGATGCAATCCTTACAAACAAGCCTGACAAATTGCTTACGACCCTAAAAGAAAATGAGGACAAGAATGTGCCGAACCTGGCAACCAGCCTATGTGGATGGACGTCAGTGCTGACATTGCTTTACATGACGGAAGATGACCCTTCAATTTCCTTGACTCCAATCTATTACCAGAACTCAGGTGACTCAAAATACAAAGACAAGAGCCAGGTAGTGGGATATTGGTCGATTGCGGTTTCAAAGACAGAAAAAGCAGCGCCCGAATCTAAAAGTTTTAATCTCACGCCCAAAGACAAGAAGGATCTCCTTAAAATTGCCCGCACCACATTAGAGCAATATATTCGCTACAACAAAACTCCTGAGATTAATACTTCTGGATTTTCTGAAACAATCAAGACCCCTTCAGGCGCATTTGTTACACTCACAGAAGATAAGGCACTTCGTGGCTGCGTAGGCCTGTTTACGTCACAGGATCCGCTTTATAAGGTCGTTCAGCAAATGGCAATTGCTGCTTCTACAGAGGATAATCGCTTTCCCCGGGTTGATGCCACTGAGGTTGGGAAAATTTCGATTGAGATCTCCGTTCTCTCTCCTTTGAAAAGAATCCATTCCATCGATGAAATCGTCTTGGGAAAGCATGGTATCTATATCAAGAAAGGATATCGGTCAGGGACTTTTCTTCCCCAGGTAGCAAATGAAACAGGATGGACCAAAGAAGATTTTCTGGGCCATTGTTCACGCGATAAAGCAGGCCTGGGGTGGGATGGATGGAAAGATGCAGATATTTACACTTATGAGGCGGTGGTATTTTCGGAATGAAAAATTAACGGGTACAAATATTTACAAAATCACAGTTCTCACACCTATTAATATCTTCTGTCTGTTTAAATGAAGTATTGAAATCGTAGATTTCTTCCAGAATTTCTTTTAAGATATTCGTAAACGCCTCAAGGTCAACCGCTTCAATGAATGATTCATCTTTATCTGCAGACGAGATGGATGGCACTTGCATGAATCCTTCATTCAGCTTCCTCAATGAAACTACTCCGGCACTTATTTTACTCTTCTTATCATTTCTTTCATCCCTGAAAAGCAATGCATAGGTATATAACTGAACGAGCTTAGATAAATCCGGGTCATTCCTGAGTTCATCCCAATTTGAGAACTTCAGCGTTGAAGGATTAACGGTTCCGCTTTTATAATCGATGATCTTCCATGCCTCCCCTACCTTATCTATCCTGTCTATAAACCCTTTAAGTTTAATATCTATGATTGTATCTTCTTTCTCAATCTTAATCCCGCCTGTCTGGAATTTTTCCAGATAGGTCACGATGATTTTCTTCCCTTCAGCCTTCAAATCAGCGATTACTTCTTTTTCTTTTTCCAGGAACTTCTTAACCAAGATACTCGCCACTCTCACAAGCAGAAGGTTTCTGCCATAAGCTATATCTGAGCCTTTGAATTTCTTCTTAAATGCCTCATTCAGAATAGCCTGGTAAACTGTCAGCATATTGTCGATGGATTCTTTCTCCAAAGGCAATCCCTTGTATGGCTGGTATAGTTTTTCCAGCGTTTCATGAATCGCGAGTCCCATGACTTGTGCATCAATGGTCTCCTCCATCTCCTTATCCTCCCGCAATCCAAGAATATCATGCAAATAAAATTTAAACGAACACTGTATATAATTATTCAGGGCAGTGGGTGAAAAACCTGTTTCAGCTTTTCGCATAAGCATCTCCGCCACGTTTCCTGTCTTAGGAACCGTTAGTTCAAGGTGAAATGTGGTCTTAAGAGGTGATGTCACCAGGATCTCCTCTTTGATGTCGATGGCCGGATTATATTTCTGCAATTCAAGTTGGATCTGCTTCACAAATCTGCTTTTTTCTCCTCCGCCAAGTTCATCACTTTCAGTATTATACAGGATGTTGATATTCTTTGCCCTTTGTATCAGCCGGTAAAAATGATAAGCATAGATTGAATTCTTATGCTGGTAGGTCGGAAGATGGAAATGCCTTCGAATATCAAACGGGATGAATGATTGTGAAGTTTTACTGCTGGGGATCAGGTCCTCATTGACGGAGAGAAGAATGAGATTATCGAAGTCCAGTGTACGTGTCTCCAGCATTCCCATGATCTGTATGCCTTTTAACGGCTCACCATAGAAAGGCAATGAGGTCAGACCCGCAAGCTGGCTGAATAGGGAATGAAACATCTTCAGATCTTTGATGGCATCGTACTTTTCAATCAAAGTCGAAAGGCGGAAGATTATCTTTGAGAAAGCATAAAGGAACTCAATTTCTATCCGGGCTGATCCGGAACCTTTACCTTCTTCTTTTCCAGCTATATACCCATCTCTTAAAGAACCAATGATCTTGCGAAGGCATTCAATTATCTTCAATGGCTCTTTCCAGGAATCGAATACGGGCTCTAAAAAACCAAGGCTTCCCGAGAAAATACCTGTACCCGCCTGGATCAGGTCTTCTTTGCTCAAAAAAACATGATTGCCGGTTCGTATTTCAACTATCAGATCTTCAAGAATAAATGCGTTCCCCTTTAGTAAAGTTCCTGCCATACGGGCTGCATAAGGATGCTGGAGGACTTTCAAAATGTCACCGTAGTAAAATATCTCTTTACTTCCCCTACCAAATCTCTCGAATTTCGAGGTATTCTCATGCATCCTGAATATTGAATCAAAGAGATCAAAAACAGGAGTCTGCCTGAGAGGCAACCCCATGGTAATATTCAAATCTTTAACAACCGGAGGTAATGAATTGAGGAGCGGCAAAAGCATTTGCTCATCCATCAGGACAACAGCCGTGTTCTCGGCCTGCTGATCCTTCAAAAGCTGATTCTTCAATAATTCACCACAAAGTTTTACCTGTCCCACATGCAAGGGAACTCCGACAATATTGATTTTTGCTGAAGATGCTTCAAAATCCTTTTCTATCCAGTTAAAGGGGTGGTTTTTCCATTTTTTCTTCCACATCCTGAGGAAAAAGCCGGCCTCCTGTTTCTCATCCTCCAGGTAATAAACATCTGCATCCCACAACATTTCAGCTTTTCCGGATGAAGCCAGGCTGTCAATGATGACTTCTTCCGCCTTTGTCAATGCATTGAATCCCGTGAAAACAATCCTCTCCCAGGGAATCTTTTCATGGCATTCCCCGATCCTTTCTGCGATGGTTCTGAATAAAAGTCCTGGATATGCAAGATTGGAAGATAAAAGCCTTGAACTCAATTGTTCATGATAAGTATATAAGGATTTGAAAAAATGAAGATATTGCTTCTCAAAATCAGTAAGAGGCTTATTGTCAAGATTCCAGAGTGAAAGTGCTTTAGCCTCATTCAGAAAGGAAAAGAGCTCTTTTGAATTCACCAGGTAGCTGTCAATCTCATTGAAATCCCCCAATAATTGTTGTGCCCAGCTTGTAAATTCATCAAAGGGCTGAGCATTCTGAAGTTCCAGCGATTTGTGGATCTCATATAATTCGAATAAGACCTGCACAGAATCGCAAATCCGCAGGCCTGAAATGTTGATAAGAAAATCTTCAATGGAAAAGATTGCAGGTGACCAGATCGTTTTTCCCAGGTTCTTTCCTATATATTTCTGAAGAAACAACCCTGCCCTGCGGTTTGGAAGAACAATGCAGATATCGGAGATCTTGTCACCATACTTCTTGTAAAGATAGTCAGCCGTTTTTTCAAGAAATACTGCCATTATTCCGCTTTAATTTCATTTATATATCTTTCGATATCAAGAACTTCCATATCTTTCATCTGATCTCCTTCTATCACAAATCTTGCCATCGTGATGGAATTATGAAAGCCATATTTGCCTGCAGCTCCTGGATTGATATACAGTAAGTTACATCGCTTATCATACATTACCTTGAGAATATGCGAATGCCCCGTCACAAACAGGTTCGGCTTCTCTTTGAGAATCAGTTCAATGGCATGTTTATCATAATTCCCCGGATATCCGCCGATATGAGTCATCACGACCTTCACCTTTTCAACAGTAAACGCCAGGTCTTTTGGGAATACCCTTCTGACATCACCTCCGTCAATATTTCCATATACAGCCCTGAGTGGCTTGAACTTACGTAATGTTTCTGCAGATTGAAAATCACCAATATCGCCTGCATGCCAGATTTCATCACAATCCTTAAAGAAATCAAAAATCCGGGGATGTATAAATGAGTGAGTATCAGATAGAATGCCAATCCGCATCATAAAAAATCAGATGAATGTAGTTCTCTATTCAGCAGATAAAGGTCGTACTATTTTTAAAACTTTTTCATTTCTCTCCAAAATAAAATGCCATGGTCACGGTTAAGGCGAGATGCTTACATCATGGTTGTTGTAGGGATAGGTCGCGACCTGTCCCTACACTTAGAAATGTGATTCATAATTATTCAATCATTATTCCATTGTTATAGTTTACATATTTAAAATACGAAGGTAAAACGAATGATGAACGAAGGAATGCTATAGTTTCGGTATAGGGACGGTATAGGGTTGAAGAGTAGAAAATGATGGAAATAGGGAAAAATAGGGATTGAATTTCGAATATTGATCAACGAATTATGAAATATGAGTGTACATCTGGAATCAGGAGATTAGTTTTATCCCAAATTTTCTCATCCGGGCATACCTCTCCCACATCAGGAATCAAAGCTATAAAGAAACGAACTTGTTCGTGACGCGTTACGCGTTTCGCGTCATGAAATATTTATGTGCCTCCTATATCAACCTCAGCCTCAACTACATTGCCTGGCCGATCTTTGACCTGCACCAAAACCCTGCAAGACATATAATCAACATTCTCCACCGTGGCTGTATAAACCCATTCCCTGTTCCCGGAAAATGACTTTGCGATAGCCGGTCCGCTCTCAAGAAGCTGACCCTTATTATTCAATATCATTACACTAACCGTCTCGACCTTGAACTTATCCCATGCCGAAACCCGGATCACATTTCCCTTAAGACCTCTGTAACTGATTAGATCAACTTTCTGCACCTTCGGTTTGGTTAAACAATCAGACATCGCAGCATGATAGACGTCCTTATACTTGGTCTTATTTTTCTTTTCGCTGTAATCCTTACTCCGTTGCGGATCATTCTTGACGGCCTGGCTATATTTAGATGCCTTCGCAAACTTTGCCTGGTTTGCCAACTGGGCAAGGCTCTTTACCACTTTGGAGCAATCGGGCCGCTTTGCCATTACCGACTTTCCGCCGTAATTCCTGAGAACAATATCTCCCACTCTGCCGGAGTATTCTTTGGTTATCAGGTTCTTAGATGAGATTGCCATTGATTGAGTCTTTAAAATCAGCTACAAATATAATAAAATTGACATAACAATGCAAGGGGTACAAATAATTTAAAATGGATCTAAATGGCTAAATCATTATTTGATGTGCCTAGATTAATTGTTCACCACATTCAAACGAAAGCTCTGAAAGAGCTTAATCTGAATAACCATGGGCGATGCCCATGGTTATAATAAGGATCATGCTAACAGCCCTGAAGGGGTTGAATCATATCCTTATATCAACAGCTGGACATATTAATTCATTATTCAACCCCTTCAGGGCTATATCTTTATCCCACTTTTTCCCATAGGTTTTACCTATGGTTATTGATATTTAGCCACTTCGTGGCAGCTTCAAAATGATTTAATTCCTTTTCTCAGGAAAGTTTTCTTTAATCCTTAATCGGTTTTGGCATCAAAATGTGATATAATAAAATGGATTTTTTTGTAGTAAAAAAAATTCGTTGTAGCACATCAAATAATGATTTAGCCAATATCTTCAATAATAACATTATTATTTCCTGAAATTTCGTTAAAAATAACGACATTTGAAGATTAGTTTTGAGATAAGAATATTCTAATCAAGTCTGTATTTTATGATTGAAACAATAACCATTATCCTGGGAGTCGCAGTTTGCCTTGGGCTAATCCTGGTCCTGTTGAAGTTGTATAAAAAAACCGGTCCCACAGGAATCGGAGAACTGGAAGAAGCAAAACAACAAATAATGAACCTCTCTGCTGAAAAGCTTGCGGCAGAAGGAAAGACAAAGATACTTGAAGATCAGGCACTATCTGCAGCAACATCGATAAAAGAAAAAGAAGAAACGATCCTGGGATTGAATCGCCAGGTTGCAACCTTGACCAGCGAAAAGAACAGACTCATTGAAGATCTAAAAACCAAACAGCTCGCTATTGAAGAATCTGAAGAGAAATTGCGGACTGCCTTCAAGAACCTGGCCAATGAGATCCTTGAAGAAAAGACACAGAAATTTACTGAACAGAACCGGATTAAGCTCGAGGAGATCCTGAAACCCCTGGGTGAAAAGATTGCAAACTTCGAAAAGAAAGTTGATGAGACTTACCATAATGAGTCGAAAGAAAGATTTTCGCTGGTTAATGAGATTAAACGCCTTGCCGAGCTTAACCAGCAGATCAGCCAGGAAGCGAGTAATCTGACCCAGGCGTTGAAGGGACAGGCCAAAACTCAGGGTAACTGGGGTGAAATAATTCTGGAAAGCATCCTGGAAAAATCAGGATTGGTTAAAGACCGTGAATACTTTGTACAGCAGTCATTTACAAATGCAGAAGGGAAAAGGCTTCAACCCGATGTTATTGTTACTTATCCCGGAGAAAGAAGTGTGATCATCGACTCGAAGGTTTCCCTGAACGCTTATGAACGATTTTCCTCATCAGAAATAAAGGAGGAGCAGGATATAGCCCTTCGTGAGCATTTGCAAGCCATTCGTAACCATATCAGCGACCTCAGCAGCAAAAATTACCAGGATCTTTACCAGATCAGGAGCCTTGATTTTGTGATGATGTTCCTCCCGATTGAACCGGCTTATATGCTTGCAATTCAAAATGATCCCAACCTTTGGAACTTCGCCTACGAACGCAGGATACTGCTAATAAGTCCGACAAACCTGATTGCCTCTCTTAAAATGATTGCCAACCTGTGGCGTGTTGAATACCAGAATAAAAATGCTATTGAGATTGCCCGCCAGAGCGGTGAACTGTTTGATAAATTCAAAGGCTTTGTAGATGACCTCCTGGATATCGGAAAAAAGATTGAAGCTACGAAGGGCAGCTATGATGACGCCATGAATAAACTCTCTTTCGGTAAAGGGAATCTTATACGGCGGGTAGAAAAGCTAAAGGAATTAGGGGTCAAATCGGAGAAGAAATTACCTCAGAACCTTCTGGATAAGGCAGGAGAAGATCAATAATCTAAGAAGAAAGGTCAGATAAATTGAAGAAAGAAAATTTTATATACGGCATTCGCCCTGTGATCGAAGCCCTGAAATCGGGAAAGGAAATTGAAAAGATAATGATCCAAACAGGATTAAAGGGTGAAGGATTTCAGCAATTGCATTCACTTATCCGGGAAATGGAGATACCGGTACAGTTTGTCCCACTGGAAAAGCTGAACCGGATTACACGCCAGAACCACCAGGGAGTCGTAGCCATGATTTCCGAAATTACCTACCAGAAAATCGAGGCAATCCTTCCCACGGTTTACGAACAAGGCAAAACCCCGTTGGTGGTGATGCTTGATCATATAACTGATGTACGTAATCTTGGCGCTATCGCACGTACAGCCGAATGCTCAGGAGTCGATGCCATACTCATTCCTGAAAAAGGATCCGCTCAGGTCAACCAGGATGCCATAAAAACCTCCGCGGGAGCTTTATACAAGGTTCCTGTATGCCGGTATAATTCAAGTAAAGAGATCATTGCCTTTTTGAAGAACAGCGGATTGAAGATTGTTGCAGCTACAGAGAAAGCAAATTCCGATTATACAGATGCGGAAATGACTCAACCGGTCGCACTCATTCTCGGATCAGAAGAGAGTGGAATTTCTGAAGATCTCCTTAAACTATCTGACGAATTAATCCGGATCCCGATCCTGGGAGAAATTCAATCGTTGAACGTATCGGTTTCAGCCGGAGTCATTATTTATGAAATTCTGCGCCAGAGAAAGTAATCCTGACAGAATATGAAACAGATATTAAAAATTACCCCTGAATTTATTCTTATCTGTTACGTGCTTTTCTTTATTTTTTTCAAACACCCCGGCGAAACATGGGACCGGTCAATCAATAGCGATGGTAAAGGATATTATGCATACCTCCCGGCCATATTTATCTATCATGACCTGACCTATAAGTTTGTCGAGTCATACGAAAGTAAATATTATCCTGCCGATCATTCGGTCTTTAAGGAATTCAGGCTCCAGTACAAGGGAAAAGTCATCAATAAATATTTCCCGGGACTTGCAATTCTATTGTTGCCATTTTTCCTTATAGCCCATCTCTTAAGCTATTTTCTGGGCTTCCCGATGGATGGTTATTCGTTTCTTTATCAATATGCTATCTCTATTGCTGCTCTTTTCTATTTGTGGCTTGGTTGCAGGTTCACAATGAGATTATTGAGCAGATCTGGAGCCAGCTTAAGGATAGCTGCCTTTGTCACTTTTTTAATTGCTTTTGGCACTAACATCATTTTCTTTGCAATTGTCGAGGATTCAATGACTCACGTCTACTCCTTTGCACTGATTTCGATGTTTTTATTCTATAGTTATAGATATTTTCATGACAATAAAGGGAAGTATTTCATCTTCTCTGCATTTCTTTTTGGATTGATATTGCTGATAAGGCCAACGAACGGCATGATCCTTTTAACCCTCCCCCTGATGGCATGGATCGCCTGCCCTGAATACAGGAATCCCTTAACTGTCATTTTCAGGCCGGTGACAAATATTCGTTATCTTGTAAGTGGATTCCTGATTTTATTCCTACTCTTATTGATTCCTGTAATTCTATGGCATATCACGACCGGACATTGGTTCGTTTATCAATACGGTGAAGAAAGACTTCATTTCCTTCAGCCTCACTTCTATAGCATACTCTTCAGTTACAACCGGGGCTGGTTTCTATATACCCCGGTAGCCCTGATCTCACTCATCGGGATCTATGATCTGTGGAAAAAGAATAAAATTGTTTACTATTGGACCTTTTTATTCTTCCTGATCTTCATCTATATCTCCTCCTGTTGGTGGGATTGGTACTACGCCTCTAAATGCGGTCAAAGAATATTTGTTGAACTTTACCCCATAATTGCAATTCTGCTTCTTTTCCTCTTTAAATTATTTCAGAATAAAAGACTGATCCGCAATATCTTATCTTCTATCTTACTTCTCTTTACAGGATTGAATATTTTCCAAAGTTACCAGCATGCCCTGTTTATTTTTCCTGCTACGTATATTACCCGTGACATATATTGGGATTCATTCCCACGACTCTACCCTACTGCGAAGGTTTACCTGCCGCAAGAAGCTGTTATTGGATGTAAGTCTTTCTTTACTGATATGGAAAAACCTGAGGGGTGGGAGAATCCATGGACAATCAGAAGTCCCTTTGGATATTCCGGGAAACATTGTTCAATGATTACGCATACACACCCATATAGTGTAGGCCGTTATGAAACACTGGCGCCTCTTTTCACTTCCAATAACCGGGTTATTAAAGTCTCGGCCATGGTATGGTCCCTGGATAAGAATTCCGGATCAACACTTGTGGTAGAGACCCGTTCAGGAGATCAGAAACTCAGCTACAACTCATTTTACCTTGCTCCATTTGTTCATGCTGATCAATGGACACCCGTCGAAGCAGCATTTTATGTGCCGCGTGATATTCCTGAGAATAGCATCGCAAAAATCTATTTCTTCAATAATAAGGGAAGCCCTCCGTTGTTTATTGACGATATGAAGATCGATTTTCTATCATTGAAAGATGAGATGCAATATACATTTACGGAAGGTATTCAATCCCCCGTGAGATGAAGCACACGATGTATATTTTAAGGATACAGGGAACAAAAAAGATTCCAGATTACATCCAGATCAGAGACGAGTACTTTACGTTGATTGCTTATTTCAGGTTAAACAACCCGACACGGGCGTTAACTCGTTGTAATTTACTGGATAAAAGGGAAGAGATTCTTGCCATCGCATCCCAGCTTCCTTATGGTGAAATGCGTAAGCTGGAATTTTAACAGGGATGTTGCAAAACTTTCCTTATTTTTGGCTCATTAATCGTTAACCTCATGGAGAATAATGTCATCATCAAATTCGATAAAGTGTCTGTTTACCAGAGTGATAATCTGATCCTGGCTAATGTCAGCCTGGAAATAGATAAAGGTGAATTTGTCTACCTGATTGGTAAAACAGGCAGTGGGAAAAGCAGCCTGCTGAAAACACTTTATGCTGATCTTGAGGTAAAAAACGGAAATGCAGTTGTTGCAGGTTTTGACTTAAGAAAACTTCGCACGAAAGAAATTCCTTTCCTGCGCAGAAAGCTGGGTATTGTTTTCCAGGATTTTCAATTGTTGATGGATAGGACTGTAGCCGAAAATCTTTTCTTTGTCATGCAGGCGACTGGATGGAAGAACAAGAAAGAGATGCAGCGCAGAATGCATGAAGTGTTGGCTAAGGTCAACCTGGAAACCAAGGGGAACAGCATGCCTCACAAGCTTTCAGGAGGTGAGCAACAGCGTGTTGGCATCGCACGGGCATTGCTGAACGACCCCGAGATCATCCTTGCAGATGAACCGACAGGAAATCTCGACCCAGAAACCTCAGAAGGAATTATCGGTCTTCTGTTTGATATTTCGAAGACAGGCAGCGCAGTTTTAATGGCTACCCATAATTATAATTTCTTTGAGAAATTCCCTGCCAGGACATTACGGTGTGATGCAGGAAACATCCGTGAGTTCAATTAGTTGCCAAGCGTTGCTACCATTACGGCTTTGATCGTATGAAGCCGGTTCTCCGCTTCATCAAATACAATCGAAGCAGGAGATTCAAAAACCTCTTGGGTCACTTCCATCCCATTGAGCCCATACCGGTTGTAAATATCTTTACCAACTTCAGTATCAGCATTATGGAATGCCGGCAAGCAATGCATAAACTTCACATTGGGATTGCCTGATTTTTCCAACAGAGCTTTGTTTACCTGGTATGGAAGCATCTCACGGATCCGCTCTTCCCAGAGACTTGGATCTTCTCCCATGGAAACCCAGACATCTGTATAAATAAAATCAACACCTTTTACAGCCTTATTAACATCCTCTGTCACAAAAATATTGGCACCCGTTTCTTTGGCAATTTCTTTACACTGTTCTATTAACTTAGCATCCGGCCAGTATTTTTTGGGTGCGGCAGCACGGAAATCCATGCCCATTTTTGCAGCACCTGCCATTAAAGAATTCCCCATATTAAAGCGCGCATCTCCACAATAGCAGAAGGAAACCTGATTGATGGGCTTATCCGAATGCTCTATCATTGTCATAAAGTCAGCAAGTATCTGCGTAGGATGGAATTCATTGGTCAATCCATTCCAAACCGGTACACCTGCATACTTAGCCAATTCTTCTACAATTGCTTGTCCGAATCCCCTGTACTCAATCCCATCATACATTCTTCCAAGTACACGGGCTGTATCTTTCATTGTTTCTTTCTTCCCGATGTGAGAACCTTCAGGGCCAAGGTAAGTAATGTGGGCACCCTGATCGAGAGCTGCAACTTCAAATGCACAACGAGTACGCGTAGATGCTTTTTCAAAGATCAGAGCTATATTCTTCCCTTTTAACCTTTGCTGTTCAGTTCCGGAGTACTTTGCCTTTTTAAGTTCGATTGATAAATCGAGTAAGAATTTTATCTCCTGCGGTGTAAAATCCAATTCTTTTAAAAAATTCCTGTTCCTTAAATTAAATGACATAAATTATTGGTATTAAAATTAGTTTTGAATGATTTATTTCCCGGCAAAATTATCAATTAATAGGCTCATAACAATAAAGTATTCGCCTTTTGATAAAGTCTGAGATCAAAGTCAGGGAGAACGCTTATAATATGTTCAATAAGAGCCGATTGGAAATTCTCGAACAAAGCAAGATCTGTAAGAAGTGAATATGCCACGATCTCAATCGGAAGCCCTTCCTGTGTCGTCTGCAACTGTCTTACAAGGATCGTCATTTGCTGGTTCACATCCGGGTGCTGACGCAATAAATTCATCAGGTAATAACGCAGATACCCCAGGTTGGTGATATTTTTAAGGTCCTTACCGGAAGCCATTTCAGGGATTTGATATTTTCCGAGCTTCTTTTGCAGGCTATCATCGCCGGGTTTTATGCTGTTTATGTCCAGGAGCAGGAATCTTTTCATTCGTCTCCCACCTGATAACATCAGATCTCTCCAGTTTTGAAACGATTCACTGATAAGTGTATAGGTGGGAATGGTGCTGACAGAATTATCCCAGTTCCTGACTTTTACAATGACAAGTGAGATGTCAATCACTGTTCCATCAACATTATGGGAAGGCATGCTTATCCAGTCACCAATTTGCAGGATATTATTTGTTGAAAGCTGAACTCCGGCAACAAAGCCCAGAATTGGATCCTTGAATATCAACAGCAGAACTGCAGAGAAAGCTCCAAGCCCGGCCAGGAGTGTAAGAGGAGATTGGCCTATAAGCATTGAGCTGAGAATAATTCCGCCTATAACAAATACAATGATCTTAAGTATCTGAATATAACCCTTTATCGGCTTTGTGTTAGCGACCTCAAAATCTCCGTAAATATGATATATTGCATTCAAGAAGGAGTTGACAACCAGGATGAGAACGGCAGCAGAATATACCTCTAACACTACCTGGATAAAGTGGATTGCCTTAGGATAATCGGAAATAACAGAAGTGACAAAGAGGTTGATGATCAGCGCAGGAACAATCAGGCATAGTCGTGTAAACACCTTATTTTCATAAAGATAATCATCCCATTTGCTTTTTGATTTTAAGATGATCTTTTTTAGAAAACGGTTTATGATAAATTTAAGAATGTAATAAACCAGAATTGAAGCAACCAGAACAATGAACAATCCAAAGAAATCAACTATATATCCTGAGATTTTCTCAGAGAAACCCCATTGAACCAAAAGCTCTCTGAACCTTTCAGTAAATGTATAGCTGTGATATGCTTTCATCTTATAATTCCTATGGAACGATAATGTTTAAAGATAATGGATTTACTCTCATTTCCAACACTTTCCCGGTCTTTGAAGGATCACCGTCGAGGTGAATAGTTTTGCCTTTCTTTCGTGTGATAACCGCATTCTTTGCCCGAATGATCTCGATGTAATGCGTTTTATGGAATGTCTTAAAGAAAAGCATCGGGACATAAAAAGGAACCAACCACAATGGGATCCTGCGAACAATACATACATCGATCAGGCCATCGTCAAGCTTTGCATCTGGATCGATAGAAGTATTGTTTCCAAACTGGTTGGAATTGGCAAAGGTGATTAATAATGCTTTGCGCCGGATGATTTTCCCATCAATTTCAAGGATGTATTTTTTCGGGCGGTACTGAGGATATTCATTGGAAACAATCCGAAAATAAGTAAAGAACCCTCTTTTAGGAGCGTCTGCAAATTTCTTCGCAACGAAGGCATCATATCCGACACCTGCCATGCTTAAAAAAATCTGGTCGTTAATTGTTGCTGTGTCAATCTTTCGGATTTTGCAACGATTGATAACACCAATAGCCTTTTCGAAGTTAAAAGGTATTTTCAGGTGCCGTGCCAGTCCATTTCCCGAGCCTGTGGGAATGATCCCCAAAGATGTTCCGGTACCTACCAAAGCCTGCCCGATCTCATTCACTGTACCGTCGCCCCCAATAGCGACCACCACGTCCACCCCTGATGTCACTGCTTCTTTGGTCATTTCAGTGCCATGACCCGGTCCCTGAGTGAATTTTACCTGGAAATCAAAGATAGAAGTATCGACATGCTCCCTGATCAACTCCTCAACGTTCTTCTGCTTCCCAATGCCTGAGATGGGATTTATAATAAACAGGAGGACTTTTTTCCGCAGTTGTTCTTCCATTCCAACTTATTCAGTAGTTAGCCGGTTCTCAATCAATCTGTTGTTATATTGTTGAAGATAGGCCTTCAGAAATTCTTCAAGCTGTTTCATGATTGGCAAATTTTTCTCTGCCAGATTATCCCGCTGCATTTTATCCTTATGAAGATCAAAAAGTGCAGTCGTTCTGAATCCATTGAATTCAAGTAAATATCCATCTTTTATCATTCCATAGACACCTGAGACATAATGAACAGAAAAATGCGGTGCTGTACTATCAAAAACGCTGCTGCCGAACGCAACAAAGTCTTTGTCATAATTCAGATAGTCGAGTACAGAGGGCATTATGTCTGTCTGAGCGGCAATCTCATCACCATTCCCTTTAATTTTCTCTTCAGATTTGAAGAAGAGAATAGGCACTGCAAATTGACCGGCATCGGTCTGGTAATAAGGGTAATACCCTTCAGAAGTGTGATCTGCAGTAAAAACAAAAAGTGTATTCCTGTACCACGGCATCTTTTCTGCTGCCTTAAAGAACTTCGAGAGCGAATAATCTGCATACATTATACTTTCCTGTATCGGGAGCTTCCCCTTTCTGAATTTATGTGCGTATTTAGCTGGAATCGTATATGGGTGATGGGAAGAAAGTGAAAAAATAGCAACCAGAAATGGTTGGGGAAGATGATCCATCGTCCTCTTTGTGTACTGAAAAAATTCCTCATCCCGGATGCCCCATTTCCCATCATAATCGGCATCATTATGATATTCAGTACGTCCGAAATAGTGGTCAAACCCTGCCATTTTGGTGTAGGAATCAAAACCCATAGTCCCGTTGGTACCGCCATGAAAAAAAGAAGTGGAATAGTCTTTCTGTTTAAGCAGATCGGCAAGGCTATGGGTTTTATCTGTGGAATAATTAGATTGAATAAAGGATTCATTCATCAAAGATGGAATTCCTGAAAGAACTGCAGGGATTCCCTGAATGGATGTTTTTCCATTGGCAAAACCATTCATCATTAGACCATGTTCGGAAAGTGAATCAAGAAATGGTGTAAATCCTTTGTATTGCCCATTTTCAAGATCACGGTTCAGAGATCCAAAATGCTCTCTGGAGAAGCTTTCCAAGATAATGATCATCACATTCAGCTTCTTAAAATGATCATTATGATTTTTGTGGACAGGTGAATATATTTTGTCAAGTTGTTCATCCTTCTTAAAGAATACCAGCGTTTTGAGCGTTCCATGTCCAAGTGTTCTCGCAATAGAGAAAGGTGTATTTAAAATGAGCGGAACATTCTTCGCAGTGGTATAGTTTCCTGCAGTAATAATTCCTATCGGGCGAAGCTGCGTGCCTCCTCGTATTCCTATTATCGTAATAAAGCCAATGACCAGGAATAAGAAAGTATGAATAAAAAAGTAGCTTACCTTGTTACTTTTTGATTTTCCTTTCGGGGCAGCTACAGAAAATCGTACTGTGAAATATACAAGCAGGAAAGACAGTAATCCCCAGACTACCAGAACGTACCAGAAGTCATGGAGAAACTGAGGAACGAGTGCTCCGAAATCACCACCGACAGTCAGATAAGAAAAAATATCACCGGTCAGCCTTTTTAATGTAAACCGGAAATAAATCAGGTCAATAAAATTCAACATCAATCCAACAATGTTGACAACATAGAAAAAAGTGTTGACCAATACCTGGTATGCTTTATTATATCTGAATCTGAATGGAATACTGTTAAAAAAAATAAATGGGGAGTTGATTATGAGAATTGCAGAGATGTCGAAACGCAGGCCAAGGAAGAATATCCTCATCGCTTCACCAAAACCAAGTGATGAAAAATAGTGAATATTGAAGAGATAGAAGCAGATCCTGGAAATAAAAAAGAAGATCAGTACAATTATTAGCTTCAAGAGGGTGATAAGTAATATATTCCCATTGTATTTTCTAGATCTTTTCTTTGATTTGGCCACCATAATAGATAATTAAAACTTATGCAAATTTAGGATTCAACTACGATATTACAAGAGAAAATGCAAAATTGTTTTAGGTCATACAAATGACCCAGAGATATGAATTGTGAATTCCAACATTCGTAAAAAAAATCATTCAGGATTTAAGGATTGAAGATAAAGATGGATCTAACCTAGAATCTAATTGATTCTGCTAATCTGATAGTGGTCTATTTATATAATCCAAGCATGCCTAACCCGATAATCCAAACACTTTTCTATAATGATAGCCATAGACTGAGAATGTCAATGCTTCGGTTACCAATGCAGGATGCCTGAAAAGGGTCCATATTAATAATTTCCAATATTGGCTTCTGCCTTTATTTTTCAGACCGATGATTAAGATGGATTTAAAGAAAGCGTTCAGAAAACTGAAATTGAATTTTTCCGGTTTTTTAAAGCCGGGATTATAATTCATCAGTAATTGCCGGATTCTGTTATAATAGGGTTTTATAGCATAAATATCCTGAATTACTTTTTTGTAACCAATCACAAGTTCGTTAACATCCATCTTAGGAATAAAATTCATAGAAAAATCGGTATTGTTTCCCGTTGCCTCAATGGTTAACCTTTTTTCTGCTTCCAGACGCATGTAAAGCCGAGTGTTCTTAGGAGCATTTAACAGCCCGACCATGGCCGAAACAATTCCGCTCTGCTGTATAAAATCGATCTGCCTCTGAAATACGGAAGGTGAATCGTTGTCGAAACCTACAATAAAGCCTCCGGAAACCTGCAATCCACCTTGTTGGATAATTTTCACACTCTGGATTAGATCCCGGTTTTTATTCTGAACTTTATTACACTCACTCAACGAGACTTCCTCAGGAGTTTCAATTCCGATAAATACTGAATTAAACCCGGTATTCGCCATTAACCGGATAAGTTCTTTATCATCAGCCAGGTCTATTGAGGATTCGGTATTAAATGTAAAAGGGTACTTGTGGATCTTCATCCATTCATTTATTGCCGGAAGCAATTCAAATTTTATAACCTTCTTATTTCCAATAAAATTATCATCCACAATAAAGATCGCCCCTCGCCAGTTAAGTGCATACAATTGATCAAGTTCTGCTAATATCTGTTGTGTCGATTTTAGCCTGACTTTATGTCCAAAGAGTGAAGTTATTTCACAAAATTCACAAGAAAAAGGGCACCCACGAGAAATCTGGAGGTTCATTGTAGCATATTTCTTAATTGCTAATAAATGGTAATCGGGAACAGGAGTCGACGATATTTGAGGAAATTCCTTAGTCTGGTAAACTTTTTTCGGTTTACCTTCACTTAAATCTTTGAGAAACTTGGGTAAAGTGATCTCTGCTTCATTCAGGATAAAATGATCAATCTGAGGATAGTCCAGATAATCCTGTGTAAACAGGGGACCGCCTGCAACGATCTTTGTCCCCTGTCGTACACATTCATCAATAATCTTTCTGACTGAATCCCGTTGAATATACATCGCGCTTATAAAAACAAAGTCAGCCCACTGGATATCTTTAATCAACAGCGAAGTCACATTCATATCCACCAAATTTTTCTGCCATGAGGCAGGAAGCATTGCAGAGACAGTAATTAATCCAAGAGGTGGCAATGCCGCTTTCTTGGAAATAAAGCGTAAAGCATACTTATAGCTCCAAAAGGAATCCGGATAGTGCGGATAGATTAGTAATACTTTCATCTAAATACTATTGATACAACTGCTTATAGATTTCGTTCAGGTCAGGAGACAAGATGACTTCAATTCTGCGGTTACTGGCACGACCTTCAGTTGTTTCATTCGTTGTTACAGGATGAAATTGACTTCTGCCTGATGCAGTGATTCGGATCGGGTCAAAGCCATAGTCTTTTGTTAATATACGTACAACCGATGTGGCTCTTGCTGTGCTGAGATCCCAATTATCTTTAAACTGCTTCGTTTCAATTGGAACATTATCCGTATGGCCTTCAATCTGAACTGTGATGTCCTTGGTCCCGTTAAGAACATTAGCCAGCGTCTTGAGTGCTTCTTTTCCCTTAGGATTAACCACATCACTACCTGATTTGAACAACAATTTTTCTTCCAGCGAAACATAGACCTTACCATCTTTGATATAAACCGAAAGCTCATCCGTTTTATAATTCATCAATGCATTGGCGATTGAATTTTTAAGTTTATCCATTACATCCTGTTGCGCCTGAATCATATCCTGAAAGTTCTTTAAGCGTTTTGCCTGATCAGCAATTGTCATTTTTGACTCAGCGGAAAGAGCCTTCAAATCATCCTGAGTTCCCGCATTTTCTTTTTGCAAGGTTGCTTTTTCTACTTTAAGATTGTCAACCTGTGTATTGCAGGTATTCAAAAGATCACGTGTTTTTGCGTTATCTTTCTGTAGTTGATCCACTTTGGCTTCTGAAGCCAAATATTTTTTACTTGACACACATGACGTCACCGTCAAACCAAATACTAAAATTAAGGATGCAAGTAAGTGAAATGTTTTTTTCATTTTGTTTTCTTTAAAGTGAATAATATGGATACAAAATTGAGTACCATTTAAATAATTTCCGTTACACAAATTCAACATTATCTTACATAATTCACACATTTGTATATGTAAGCTAATGATTAGACTTAGCAATACACTCCAATTGAAAATATGTGAATGATGTAAGTTATTTTAATTGTTTTGTAACGCTATTAATCTAAAAGGATGCAACTTTGTATAATGATAGTTTCAAACTGATTATATGAAAAAGTACCTTTACATTCCAATGATTATCTGCTCTTTAAGTGGATCAGCTCAGAATATTCAGCAGATCTCGGAAATGGATATCCAAGGTATCCGGATCCTCTCAGACACTAGCTTTTATGCAGGGAAACTTAAAGACTATATCGGCAATGGTGCAGATCTGTTTCTTGAATATGGATTAAATAAAATATTTGTCACTGAATACGCATTAGGTAATGAACAAGCTACTCTCGAAGTTTATATCATGGGAAATGCTCCTTGCGCTTTTGGTATATACTCAATGTCAATTTCCCGCTGCGATCAAATGAATCTTTTTGGATCTTTTTCCTGTATTTCACCGTACAATATTGCAGCAGTAAATGGGTCATTCTTTATTCGTGCAAGCAATAAGACAGGGACTCCTTCAGGTCAAGACCTGTGTGAACAATTGGTAAAACTTTTTATTGATAAAAATCCCCAGGAAATATGGTACGCTCCTGCCCTGACCCAGAGTGCGAAGGCAGCTCCATTTACAAATACCCTGCGGTATTATAAGGGAACTATTGGATTAAAGAGAGACTTGCCTGCCTGGATCGATATGTTCGAGAATCTTAACTTTCACATGTATACAATGAATATAAGTACCCCTGATTACATCGGAATACTCGCTAGGATCATCTTCCCTGATGAAAACACGCTGAGTTCTTTCATAATGAAATCGAGCCCTATACTTATGGCAACCAGTGAAAAACCTATCCAGACGAGTACCGGTTTGTACCGATCCTGGTACAAGATCGATAATACCAAGATCCTTTTCATGGAGAGCACTTCTCAAGAAATAGATGTTAAAGATTTTCTACCTGAAGTGCCAGATTATAAATGGTTAGTAGAAGAATAAAATCAAGGATGATTTTCAGAAAAAACAATTTAGTTAAAAACTTTAAAACCTATCTTCCCTTCGAAGTAAATGATCAACTCCCCTAGAATGAAGAATCCAAAGTGTTCATATGAAAAGGATATTCCGATGACAGGATCATTATTCCCTTGCTAAATAAGGTCAATTCACAATTTAATCAACTATGTTAATTTTTACAAAAATTTTATCAGCAAGTAAAGAACTAATAATATGGAAACATTACAAATAGATGAAATAAGAGAAAATTTAATAGAAAACAGTGTTGCTGTTACTACCGGAAATGAATTATACAAAAACACATTACAAAAACTGTTTGACATTCAGGGTATAGGCGAAAAACCTAAAGAAACAAGAGATTTATTAGTTGATCAATTGCGGGAATTGAATGCCAATATCACAATATTGATTAATGAACAAAGAGAATTACTGGAAGAACTCTATAATACAAGACATCAACAATTAGATGATATGTGGAATATTAAGTAAACTTAATACCTTATCTGTCCTTTATTTGCAAATAAATTAGAATCACAGCAGCAAGGGTCATTAGAACTAATGTTGCAAATCCAAGAATATTTGAAGTTATTCCATTTGTTTGTTTGCCCATTATTTTCTTATTGTTTGATATATGAAGAATGATTGCAATAAAAACTGGCGCAGTCAACCCATAAAGAATAGCAGAATAAATAAGGGCTTTTATCGGCGAAATGCCAATGTAATTCAACGATAACCCCAATACTAAGGAAATCGTAATGATAAGATAAAATGCTTTTGCCTGGTGAATCTTTTTATCTAACCCTTCTTCCCAGCCGAATGTTTCAGTGATGATATAAGAAAGTGAACCACTTAATACAGGAATGGCTAATAATCCAGTTCCTATTACACCAACTGCAAACAAGAAATATGCGAAATTACCCGCTAATGGTTTTAATGCCTGAGCCGCTTGTTCAACGGTATCAATTTTATGAATACCCCCATGAAATATAACAGTTCCTGCAGTCAGGATAATGAAAAACATGACCAGGTTTGAAAACAGCATTCCAAAATCGACATCTTGTTTCATTTCGTGTATGACCCTTTTGTTTACTACCAAATGTTTTTTCATTTGCTTTATATCTTCTACTTCCATATTCGTTTGCCAGAAGAATAGATAGGGTGAAATTGTAGTCCCCAAAATTGCAACAAGTATGCCGATAAATTCCTTGTTAAATTTTATAGTTGGAATAAATGTAGATTTAACAATTGCCAGAAAATCTTGTTTATATAAAAACGGGACAATAAAATAGACGAAAAGAACGATACAGAGGTACTTAAGATAAGTAGCAATTTTCAGATAAGGCAAGTAAATAATCAATAATAATAGGATAATTGTGAAAGCAATACAAAAGTAAGTCGCATGAATTGAAGGGAATAACAGGTTGCTCACAGCGCCCATTCCTGCGATGTCGGCACCAATATTCATTACAATTGCAGGAAAACTGAATAATAAAGTCAGATACAAGACAGATTTTGAATAATTTGTTTTAATGGTTCCTGCCAAACCATGGGAGGTGACCAATCCGATCCGGGCACACATTTCCTGAATAGAAACCATGAGAGGAAATGTTATGAGTGCACTCCAAAGTGTTGAAAGGCCATATGCAGCACCTGCCTGCGAGTAGGTTGCAATTCCCGATGGATCATCATCACTTGCACCTGTGATAAGTCCAGGTCCTAGTATTTTGAAAAAACGAAAAAGTCTAGATGAAATCTTTATTTTCTTGTTATTCAATTTTTTACAGAATTTTTAAATTTCTTAAAGCAAAGTTGTAGTTTTCCTAAAACTTACTTTGTTAGCAGTAAAT
>JBEKQA010000021.1:0-24454 GCA_049520195.1 Bacteroidales bacterium | reverse complement strand
TAGGGCTATCAAGGATATCTTCTGTCGTTATAAGACGATGAAAGGTTTCTATGTGCACAGGAAAGCAGGATGGGACACACACGGACTTCCGGTCGAAATAGCTGTTGAAAAGAAACTCGGGATTACGAAGGAAGATATTGGCAAAACTATCTCTGTCGAGGATTATAACAAGGAATGCCGTAAAGAGGTGATGAAATATAAGGATCTCTGGGACGATCTTACCGTGAAAATGGGCTATTGGCTTAACCTGAATGATCCCTATATCACCTTCGATAACAAGTACATAGAGAGCGTATGGTACCTTTTGAGCAAGCTTTATGAAAAAGGGTTGCTTTACAAGGGCTTTACCATTCAGCCTTACTCACCGGCTGCCGGTACCGGTCTAAGCACACATGAGCTCAACCAGCCCGGTGCCTACCGGATGGTGAAAGATAATACCGTTGTTGCCCAGTTTAAAGTCGCCAGGGACGAAAATTCAGAATTCCTGTTCAAAGATCTTTTCGGAGAACTTTATTTTCTTGCCTGGACCACCACTCCATGGACATTGCCATCGAATACCGGGCTTGCCATGGGAAAGGATATCGATTATGTCCTTGTCAAGACATATAATCCATATACCTTTAAGAAACAGACAGTTATTCTTGCCAGGGAGCTGATGAGCAGGTATTTTCCTGAGAAGAATGCAGACCTTGAGCTTGAAAAATACGAGGAAGGACAGAAAAATATACCTTTTGTTGCAGGATCATACTATAAGGGAGAAACTTTTGAGGGGATCCGTTTTGAGCAGTTGCTTCCTTATGCTCTGCCTGAAGACGGTGATCCTTTCAGGGTGGTACTGGGTGATTTTGTGACCACTGAAGACGGGACAGGTATTGTTCACATTGCTCCCAGCTTCGGCGCCGACGACTTCAGGGTTGGCAAACAATACGGATTGGGATCACTGACCCTGGTTAACAAGCAGGGGAAATTCACTGAACCTATGGCAGAATTCGCCGGAAGGTATGTGAAATCAGAATATGATGATAATTTTAATCCGGCAACAGACACTTCTGTCGATATTGACATCATCGTTAAATTAAAGAAGGAGAACAAAGCCTTTAAGACTGAGAAATACGAACATTCGTATCCGCATTGCTGGAGAACCGATAAGCCAATCTTATATTATCCCCTGGATTCCTGGTTTATCCGTACTACCGCCTATAAAGACCTGATGATCAGCCTGAATAAGACCATTAACTGGAAACCTGAATCAACAGGTACCGGGCGTTTTGGAAACTGGCTTGAAAACCTCGTGGATTGGAATTTATCCCGTTCCCGTTTCTGGGGAACCCCCCTTCCCATCTGGAAAACAGAAGATGGATCCAAAGAGATCTGCATCAGTTCTGTAGTTCAGCTTAAAGAAGAGATAGAGAAGTCGGTCAGGGCAGGATTCATGAAAACCAACCCATTGGATCACCTCGTTGCCGGCGACGTGACAGGGGAGAGTTATAACACCTTTGACCTGCACCGGCCTTTTGTAGATGATATTATACTGGTTTCTGACGATGGCAGGCAAATGTTCCGCGAGCCCGACCTTATCGACGTTTGGTTTGATTCCGGGGCCATGCCGTTTGCACAATATCATTATCCTTTTGACAAATCACAGAAACTGGAAGATTATTACCCCGCAGATTTCATTGCCGAAGGTGTGGATCAGACACGGGGATGGTTTTATACCCTCCATGCCATTTCAGTGATGCTCTTTGAGAGCGTTTCATTTAAGACCTGTGTCTCCAATGGATTGGTGCTCGACCGCGATGGAAATAAGATGTCAAAACGTCTGGGCAATGCTGTCGATCCTTTTGAGACGATAACAAAATATGGTCCGGATGCCACACGCTGGTATCTCCTGACCAATTCACAGCCCTGGGATAACCTAAAATTTGATACGGATGGCATTGCGGAAGTACAGCGCAAGTTCTTTGGAACTCTTTATAATACCTATGCCTTCTTCGCCCTCTATGCCAATATAGATGGATTTGATTATTCTGAACAGGAAGTCCCGCATCACCAGCGTCCCGAACTTGACAGGTGGATCTTATCCGAACTCAATACTCTTGTAGGTGCTGTCGATAATTATTATGCTGATTATGAACCCACAAAGGCAGGAAGAGCAATCTCTGATTTTGTCGACGAACATTTGAGTAACTGGTATGTCCGGCTTTCCCGCAGGAGATTTTGGAAAGGAGATTATTCCCGGGATAAAATTTCCGCATATCAGACGTTATATTATTGCCTGGAGACAATTGCACAGCTGGCTGCTCCGATCGCACCGTTCTTTATGGACAGGTTATTCATCGATCTTAACGATATTACAAAACGGAAGAATGCTGAATCAGTTCATCTTACCCGCTTCCCGGTTCAAGACTCCTCGATGATCGATTCTGCCCTCGAAGAAAGAATGGAACTCGCCCAGAAGATCTCTTCCATGGTGCTCTCATTGAGAAAGAAAACCAACATCCGGGTCAGACAGCCTCTCGGTAAGATCATGATCCCCCTCCTAAATGAATCCATTAAAGAACAGGTAGAGGCCGTGAAGAACCTGATTATCTCGGAAGTGAATGTCAAAGATATTGAATACATAGAAGATACTGCAAGTATTCTGACCAAAAGGGTCAAACCGAATTTTAAAAAACTGGGCCCGAAATTTGGTAAGTTGATGAAAGATATTGCGGAACGTCTTGTAAACCTCGGGCAGGAAGATATCCTTGATCTTGAGAAAAATGGCGAATATAACTTCTCCATAGATCACAAGGATATCCGTATTACCATGGATGATATAGAAATCATCTCTGACGATATCCCGGGATTGCAGGTGGCTGTGATGGGAAAACTGACCGTAGCACTCGACACTACAATTTCTCCTGCTCTTCTCGAAGAGGGAATTGCGCGGGAACTGATCAACAGGATACAAAACTTACGAAAGGACAAAGAATTCGAAGTTACTGATAAAATCAATGTTAAATTGCAGGGGAACAATGAGATTAATTTAGCCGTGCAAAATAATTTGACGTACATTTGCTCCGAAATTTTGGCAAAATCTTTTGAAATTGTTAACAATATTGATGTTCCTGAAAAGGATGTGATAGAATTAACGGATACATTATCGGTAGAAATTCTCCTGCAAAAAGTAAATGCAGAACAGGTGGGCGTTTAAGTCAACCTGGCTGATTTTTCCGTAATAAAGTCCATTATTTATTAAAGTTTGAATCGTTTTTAAATTTGACCCATGATGAAAAAAACATCGAATGTGAAGATAAAGAAAGAAGAAGGTGCTACTGAAAAAGCAAAAACCCGTTATTCGGATGAGGAACTCGAGGAATTCAGAAAGATTATCCTCGAAAAACTCGAAAAAGCCCATAACGATCTGAAGTTGCTTACCGAATCGTATACAACCGGGAATGATCATGATACAAATGACACTTCTCCCACATTTAAGGTTTTAGAGGAAGGTTACCAGGTGTTTTCTAAGGAGGAGAACAGCAAATTTGCAGCCCGGCAATCTAAGTTCATCAAGGCCCTTGAAAATGCTCTGATACGGATCGAGAATAAATCGTATGGTATTTGCAGGGCAACTGGAAAGCTGATCCCGAAAGACCGGTTACGAATTGTTCCTCATGCTACTTTGAGTATTGAAGCAAAGAGACAACAAGCCGTTGTTACAGTGCCTCCGACTCAGACACAAACAAACCTGAACGCGAACTAACCGGTTGTTTCATTCTATTTTCAATAATCATTGAAAAAGGCAGTCCTCATTATCCTCCTGGTTTTGATCCTGGATCAGGCATTGAAGTTTTTTGTAAAAACAACAATGTATCTGGGGGAAAGCCATAGTATTTTCGGGAACTGGTTTTTCATTCACTATATTGAAAATGAAGGAATGGCCTTCGGCATGATACTGGGAGGCAATTCTGGTAAATTGCTCCTCAGCCTGTTCAGGATCATTGCCGTGATCCTCATTGGATTCTGGCTTCACAGGATCATAAAACAGAAAGGCAGTACTGCGTTAATTGTATGTGTGTCTTTGATAATGGCAGGAGCGATCGGTAACATTCTCGACAGTATGTTCTACGGCCTGATCTTCAATGATCCGCTCGGTATTGCTGCCAATCAGGTTGCTACACTCTTTCCTAAAGAGGGCGGGTATGCGGGATTCCTGCATGGGAAAGTTGTCGATATGCTTTATTTCCCCATCATTGAAACCCACTTCCCCTCATGGTTTCCATTCTATGGCGGTGAGGAATTCGTATTCTTCAGCCCCATTTTTAATATCGCCGATTCCTCGATCACTACAGGGGTGCTGATGCTGATCATTTTTCAACGAAAACTATTTAAACCCAGGAAAGAGATCAACACCGTTGCTCCTGAGATAAAGAATTAACAAACAGCAACCTATTTCAATTATTTCACACGGATAGACCTTCCGGCACGCAGAATCGTGGTGGTTTTGATCTTATTGATGGCACAGATCTCCTTAACAGAAGTATGGCACTTCTTGGCAATCCGTGCCAGCGTATCCCCCTCTTTTATCTTATAGAAAACAGCTTTTCCATCATAATCTGAAGGGTAGAAAACATTCTTTGTGACGGGGAATTTGTATGCAATAAGTTTGTGGTTGTCAAAATCAATAACGCGCTGAGGATCAAGTGGTATATCCCTGAACCTGACTTCAAAATGAAGATGTGGTGCCCGGCTCCTGCCTGTCGATCCTCCAAGCCCTACGACATCACCTGCTTTCACCACCTGGTCAACCACGACCATTAATTTTGAAAGATGGGCATAATAGGTTTCAAGCCCGTTGTAATGCCGTAGAATGACAAGATTTCCAAATCCCCCGCGGTTGTATCTTGCATACCTGACGACACCATCAAAGGCCGCTCTCACTGTATCTCCTTTCTTAAGAGAAAGATCCATTCCTTTGTGCGTATATGAGAAGCCGCGATAAATTCTCCCAATTATTGGAGGATTGAATGTTCTGGTATTCGAAACAAGCGTAAGGAGAGTATCTTTTATCGAATCCCTTTTGGATGCGCCCATGTATGCAAAAACCTGGTCATGAATCCAGCTGTGAGAAAATAATCCGGTTGAATCTTCTTCCTGCGAAAACATAACAGGTTCATTCTCCACATATTCCCAGGTATGATTGCGATAGAGAATCACTGCCCCGCTATCAGTTTCAACAGTGTCAATAATGTTTGGAATATTATTCTGAGAAATGCCGGAGAACGGGAATAAAATGATCAGGAGTAAGATGGAAAAATACTTCATAACTGCCTGTTTGATAATAAATGATTCTGATTTCTTTATTATGCAAAACTATGGAAAATAATGAAAGCGTAAGAAAAAATTATTATAAATGGCAGACTTATTTTATCTTTGCGCAAAATTCTTATTACCAAAATGGAATACAAAAAAGTCGCAAAAATTGCCCAGATAATCGGTCCTGTTGTGGATGTTGTTTTCGATGAAAACAGTAAATTACCGGATATCTATGATGCACTTGAAGTAACTAACGACGATGGCAATGCAGTAGTCCTGGAATGCGAATACGATATTGGAGAGAATAAAGTTCGTACCATTGCTATGGACTCGACCGATGGACTTCGCAGGGGTATGGATGTGACGCTCAGAGGTGGCCCAATCTCGATGCCAATTGGCGAGCAAATCCGGGGAAGGCTGTTTAATGTCATCGGAAAACCCATAGATGGACTTGGACCCGTTTCAGAAGAGCGCACTTACCCTATTCATCGTGACCCTCCATTATTTGAAAATCTTTCAACACAGAAAGAAGTTCTTTATACTGGCGTCAAAGTAATTGACCTTATCGAACCCTATTCTAAAGGAGGAAAAATCGGGTTATTTGGGGGCGCCGGCGTTGGAAAGACTGTGATCATTATGGAGCTGATCAATAATATTGCTAAGAAATATTCCGGGATGTCCGTTTTTGGAGGTGTTGGAGAAAGGACGCGTGAGGGGAACGACCTATTACGGGATATGATAGAATCAGGCGTTATACGGTATGGCAAGGAGTTCGTTGAGGATATGGAAAAAGGGGGATGGGATCTTAAAAAGGTCGATCGGAAAGAATTACAGGAAAGCCTTGCTACGCTTGTATTCGGTCAGATGAATGAACCCCCTGGAGCCCGTGCACGGGTTGCCCTGTCGGGTCTTACCCTGGCTGAATATTTCCGTGATGGTGAAGAAGAATCGAGCGGACACGATATTCTTTTCTTTATTGATAATATCTTCCGGTTCTCGCAGGCAGGTTCTGAAGTTTCGGCTCTTCTTGGCCGTATGCCTTCCGCAGTAGGTTACCAGCCTACACTGGCAACAGAGATGGGGATTATGCAGGAACGTATTACCTCTACAAAGAGAGGATCCATCACTTCTGTGCAGGCCGTTTATGTTCCGGCTGATGACCTGACCGATCCTGCCCCTGCAACGACTTTTGCCCACCTTGATGCAACGACTGTTCTCGATCGTAAGATATCTGAGTTGGGAATATACCCCGCTGTGAACCCTCTTGATTCTACCTCAAGGATATTAACAGTCGACATAGTAGGGGAAGAACATTACAGAACAGCCCAGAATGTGAAGAAGATACTTCAAAGGTATAAAGAACTTCAGGATATCATCGCTATCCTGGGAATGGATGAGCTGTCTGATGAAGATAAATTGATTGTTCACAGGGCAAGACGTGTACAGCGTTTTCTCTCCCAACCTTTCCATGTGGCAACACAATTTACGGGAATTCCCGGCGTTTTTGTTAATATTGAAGATACGATTAAGGGATTTAACATGATCATGAACGGTGATGTGGATGAATATCCGGAATCTGCGTTTAACCTTGTTGGAACCATCGAGGAAGCAATAGAAAAAGGAAAAAGGATCCTCAATGAAAACAAATAATGTCATTGAGATTAGCGAAATACTTGTATTGACAAGTTCTTTCAAAGCTTGAATGTTTTAATAGGGTATCATTCACATGGCCCTTTTAAATCAAAATCATTATCAAATGAAACTAAATATCATCACTCCTGATAATATCCTTTATACAGGAGATAATGTTCACCTTGTTCAATTACCGGGAGTTGATGGTTCATTTGAAGTCATGAACAACCATGCGCCACTCATTTCAGTTCTCAGGAAAGGGAAGATCAAAGTCGAGATCAAAGGAGAAAGTACCCTCTCTTTTGATATTAACGGCGGTGTGATCGAAGTGCTGGAGAACCATGTTCAGATATTGGCAGAATGAATGATATGAAACGATATGCTTTAGTAATTGCAGTTGCCCTGTTCCTCTTCTCAGGAGCCGGTTGCTACAAAAAGGAGGCAGTTCCTTCCGCTGATTTCTCAATCAGCAGGAATGACTCGATCGTTCCGGACACCGTTACATTTCACAATCTTTCTACCAACGCTGAATCATATAAATGGGATTTTGGAGATAATACTACGTCTTCTGCAACCAATCCGGTTCACATTTATACAGATACTGTCACCGCGACCTATTCCATTATGCTGAAGGCCTATTCAAAAAGCGGTGAGCAATGGGCTATAAAGACCAGGAGTCTCTTCGTTCTGCATAAAAAATAATCATTCCCGTTATTGTGGCATTAAGATTGATAGTATCCATAAAAATAAAAGAAGAAAACGTATGAATATGTTGGCTTCTTCCTCATTAGCCAACTAGCCTTGCAACTTTATTACCAGTATTTCCTCACTTTAACTCGTTGTTTTTGAGTGCGTAACGACATTTCTCAATAAAAATGTATTTTGTAATAAGCTGATCATTAACATTTAACATGAAAATACTATACCTTTTCTATAGACTTTCTATAGACTTTCTATAGACTTTGTTCGCTCTACCTTCGCTCTGGGTTCAGTCATGGTATACCCAAAGCCTGCTCAACCTCTTTTCATTATTTCAGAAGTATCCAAAAAAAGAGGATGTCCCGGCTTTTGAGACACCCTCCTTCGTTTCCAGACACTCAATTCTAGAAGAAATTCTCTCTGTTATCTTTTATCTTTCCTGCTTTTCTTATAGCTTCATAGATCATCCCGGAAGCACGGGTTTCAAAATTTCCCAACGCCTGCATTCTCTCTCCGAAAAAATCAGTCTTTGCCGGAGGATTTGTTATATGGTCAATGATAGCGACATATGCCCCATATTTTCCTTTAATAGGCCCAAACAGTTCGACCGTCTTGACACTAAAGATCTTCCCAACAATTTCGGGATCACGTCCGATCACAGAATTATTATACCCGCCAAAAGTCAGCCTGGCAGTATCTATCTTCGACTTCAGTTGTATTGAGATCTGGTTGAGATCTTTCGTTGTTTGAAGGATATTTCTCAGCTTGTCGTTAAGCATATCGATCTTTTTTTCGTTCCTGACATTCTGGGTAATCCTGTCTTTTATTTTTTCAAGAGGAACATATCCCTTATCTGTAGTACCAGTCAAAATTGCAACAACATATTTACCGGTCAGATCAAAAACAGGAGATATATCACCTATTTGGGTGTTATTAGAATAGGCCCATCGTACAACTTCCCTGACAGGAGAAAGACCATTCAGAGAATTGTCCATCTGATGGACGTTTTCAGCAGTCCTGTCTGGAATACCTTCCTGGGCCGAAGCTTTTGTAAAAGCTTCTTTGGTACGGTTCTGTCCGGCAAAAGCACTGGCTTTTAAATAAGTTTCCTGGAAAGTCTGGTTACTGGGTTCGATATTCCTTTGTAGGATAGCCACTTTGACTTTTTCTATGGGTTTTGTCTTGGAATTCAACCTGAAAATCGCATATCCTATACTGGTTTCAAGCATTTTCATCTCCTTGGGCTTCATTTTAAGCCCATTTGTGAAAAATATACTATAAGAGGGTTGCCCATCTATGAGATCTTTAAGGTCCCCGCCATCATCTTTTACCGTTGGATAATTTGAATATTTCAGCGCAAATTCACGGAATTTATCGGGAGACTTTTTAAGAATTGTCAATAAACTATCGGCAAGTGATTTTGCCTGTTCCCGGGTACGCTTGATAGTTTCATCTTTTAAAGGACTTCCGGCGAAGCTGACCACAATCGTTGAACCTTTCATACTGTCAGGACGGTCCTGAATATCAAGAATTTTTGCCATGTACCATGCGTTATCCAATTCAAACGGAGGATACAGTGTCCCGGACTTTGATGAGAAAGCCGTTGAATCGATCATCCCTGGCAGATTTCCTTTTTTCTTATAAGTACTGTCAAACTTTTTATCACCATTTGCATTGATAAAATTGGGTAAGTCAGTGTTTACACTAAAATCTTTGTATAGCTGAGTTACATCGTCAGCAATTTTTTTGCGGTCGGCATCTGAAGGCTTTACTTCAAAAAGAACATAATTGAGTTCGCGGGAAGGTTCTTCCTGGAAGAACATTTCTTTGTTCTTATTGTAAAATGCCTGATAATCAGCATCGGTCAGTACAACATTGTTATCAGGAATGGAAGTCAAAGCTGGCGAGATGGCACGGACTGATAAAACAGTGTTATCCTCTTCATACATCTTCTTTAAGAATGCATTAGGCATGTAATAACCCTTCTTGATCAGGTTGTCGAATTTCGCCTCGATCCTGTCATCTTTTATTGCCTTTTCAAAACGGAGCCACTGTTCTTTATTCTTGGGTTCCATATTATCGAGGTTCTTCAGGTAATTCCTTACAAGAGCCGGATCATAAGCATTAGTTTTCGGATCTTTGAAATACTGAAGAATGAAACGATGCGGATTTTTACCTTGTACCTGGTCAAACAATTCGTCAGGACTTACTGCAATTCCCAATTCATCGTATTCTTCCTGCATCAGAATATCTTTAACCTCTGTATTCCAGACATTCTGACGGATAGAAAAGGTTTCTTCGTCAGTGATCTTATCACTCCCGCTATTGTCCTTCTGATTCTGGATAGCTTCTTCCACTTTGTTGGAAAATTCCGGATAGGGAATAGCTTCGCCATTAACGGAACCGACCTCGTTGGTGCTCTTCATTCTTTTCTTTCCGAAATCACCGACAACAAAGGCTGCAATAGCAACCCCCACAATGATCACAGCAAGTCCTGAATGTTTTCTGATTCTTCCAATTATCGCCATTATATAAGTTATTTTTTAAGAGTTTGCAAAACTATACAATTTTCATGAAAGTTCAAAGGCTTCATCCAAAATCAAATGGAATCTTTTTTTACCATCATCTGGCCGTAAACCTGAAGGATGGTATAATCGGAGAATGATTCATTTGACCGCAGTCCTTTCCCGAATACGATCTTGTCCAATGTCGTGATCTTTACAGGTTCAGAGGTGAAGATCAACCTTCTGTTCTCATTCCATGTGAGCTCTTCCGTATTGAGTTGCTGCTTTTTCTGCTCATTTCTCACGATCACATTCCCTTTTGCTTCCATAATCCTGGAATATTCTTTTCTTATTCCATAGTTGGCACTGATGGTAGTACTGGTACGGAGAACGGAATCGAAAATGTATATCTTAAAACCACGCGGGAATTCCATGTAAGGCTCAGGAGTCATGTAACGGTTCATGAGTATTCCGGTAACTTTAGCCTCTATTCTTCCGGAATCGCTGAATACTACCTCGATATTCTTTGCCGACATAACAGGTCCCGAATTGGCATGACTTATTGAACTCACCGTTCCAATGTCATTTCCACAGGATTCCATAGTAAAGAGGAATGCAATCAGGTAGCCCATGAAAGAAAATGGCAATAATGAAAAGTGTTTCAGTACTAGAAATACTTGCGTTTTAAGAACCACCGTTCGTATATTGAAAAACCGAGGACAAAGTTAAAATATGTCTCACTGATCAGGTTCGATTGGGTCGTGCCGCGGGTTCCGAGTTCAGCGCTCAGGTTGATCGCTGTTTTCATTCCACGGAGAGGAAGTCCCAACCCGAGACTGATGGAATATTCATTTAGTTGTTTACCCCTTAACTGCAGATAGGAGTTGTCATACATCAACCCAAAACGATACCGGACCCGTTTAAAATAACTTGAGTAATTGTTTATATCAGGAACAAACTCGGCTCCTGCACTGATCTGGTAACTGTTCACCAGAGAATCGCTCGTGCCAAAGGCCTGGTACTTTTGCCAGTTCTGCCATCTGTAATCTGCACCAATAAGCCACTTATCATTCTTTTCAATCGACAAGCCAAATCCATACATTAATGGTATCGTTATGGTTCCACGAATACCAGGTGCAGATTGAATAGTATCCTTCGGATAATCGGTACCGCTGGTTGTGAAATAAGTCGATGAGAAATAATCGGTCTTTGCATTGACTCTCATGCTCGTTCCGAAAACAGCCCCAACAGTCAGCTGTATATCCTTGATCTTTGCCGTATACTGAGCACCGTAATCGAAATAAAAACCACCAACGTCAATGTTATTATCTTGTCTGAAATTAATGTAATAAGCTGAATCCGGGAATGTGGAAGACGATTCCTGTTGGATAGATCCAAACAGAAAAGAAGTGTTGACCCCGACTGAAAGATTTTTTGTGATCTTGAATCCATTTCCCCAGATTAAACGATTAATACCTCCTGAACCGGTGTAGATCCTGGTGACATTTCCGATCTCCGGAAGATTATCTGTAGAAGAAATATTATATCCTACATTACTGTATGGGATTAATGCAAAAGATGTTCTCCACCACCTTGTTACGGGGAAACCAAATGTCAGGTATCCCACTGATGCATAAGTACGGGTCGTTGTCTGAGAGTTTGTACTCAGGGAAACATAATTGAAAAGAACACCTCCTTCAAAAATAAACGATGTTGAATCAAAAGCAGTGTAAGATGCAGGATTGTTGAAATTAATATGATGGGGGTCCCGCAACCCGATGCTCGTACCACCCATAGCGAAATTCCATGCATTGGAATTGGCCGACAAATCGCCTATGCCGTACCTTGAATAGGGCGATGTAATAATGGTCTGGGCCGGCAGGGAAAAGATAGAAAAGAAAAAGAGTACAGACAGGTATAAATAGTTACGACGGTTTTTTATCATTAAAGCAAAGAATTTGATGGAGTCCGTAGATTACAATATTTGGTAATGCAAAGATGCTAATTTTAAGCCGATTGACAAAATAATTCAAATCTCCGCCACTCAGTATGACTTTAATCTCTGGATACAACTCCCTGTATCCAGAGATCATCCCTTCCATTTCAGCGGTCATTCCGTTTATGACTCCTGAAAGGATTGATCCTGATGTATCCTTCCCTGTATGAAAATCAATATCGGTATATGACAATAACGGTAACTCCCTGGTAAAAGTATGCAGGGCGCGGAATCGCATCTGCATTCCCGGTGAAATGGCCCCGCCAATATATTCGCCTTCCCCGGTCACAACATCATAGGTAATCGCCGTTCCTGCATTGATGATAAGAACCGGACTGCCCTTAAACTTATTGAATCCGCCCACTGCAGCCGCCAGCCTGTCTTTTCCCAGGGTGCCAGGAGATTGGTAATTATTTCTAATGGGCAAGGGGGTAAATTCATCCAGCAGGATGAAACGGAAATTTTTTTTCAGGTAGGGAAAAAGTAAAACCGGAACTTTTATCACAGATGATAATATACATGAATCTATTCCCGGATGATGTTCAACAATATTCTTTATCCAGGAAAGTCTCAGACGTCTTTCAGATTTGACCCATACCAGGTTTCCCGCATCGAACAACGCGATCTTTTGATTGGTGTTTCCCAGGTCGAGAATGAGTTCCATATAATGTATTGGCACAAAGGTATTGTATTTTAAAAAATTCTTTCTATTTTTGCGCTCCCAATTTATCCGGCGTCGTAGCTCAGATGGTAGAGCAGAGGACTGAAAATCCTTGTGTCACTGGTTCGATTCCAGTCGATGCCACGGCAAAATCGCAGAAAAGCCCTGAACTTTAATATGTTTAGGGCTTTTTTGTTTTTTTTATCAAACTATCTCAACAATATAATACTCTAATTTTGAATGGTCTGAAAAATAGGGAGGCTTACATCCCAAAACACGAAACTTTTCAACTATCTTTATTCACAGAGTAATTTTGAGGAAACTCAAGAAGTTTTTACCAATGATCAATACTTTAATTATATTTACTTTTCTTAAGGATTTCTTATTATATTTAGAGTTCTATTGATAATCCAAAAAACGAAGCTATGAAAAAATTTTACACATTCATATTTTTGGTTTGTTTGTCGGTCTATGTTTCAGGCCAGACGTATCTTTCCGAAGACTTCAGCAGCGACACGATGCCTCCATCTGGCTGGACGATTCAGAACCTGTCATCTCAGTGGTTAGTTTCCTTTAGCAACAATGCCGGCGGGAATCCACCCGAAGGGGAATTCGCCTATATCGATTCCACGGCGACTTCTCAGTTGATCTCTCCCTCGGTCGACCTCACCGGTGTTGACTCCGTAACCTTGATGTTCGATTATTATTACGACTGGTACACAAGTCCTGCACCACAGGTCGGCGTTGCCACGCGTCATGGAAACGGGGCATGGGACACAATTTGGCAGATCCTGCCAGATACAACGGTAGGACCCCTGACCGTGATCCTGAACATCAAGAATTCCGATGTGAACCATTCGAATTTCCAGTTCTGTTTTTTTATCACTGGGAATCTTTATAACATTAATTATTGGTACCTGGACGACATCTATCTTTATCAGCCATGTCCCCTGGATTTAGGCCTCATGTCGATCAGTCTGCCTGCATATGATACTGTCGGCGATTCCGACACCCTTAAGGGGCGTGTAAAAAATTTCGGCAGGACAAATGTAACATCCTTTGATGTTGCCTATTCTATAAACGGCGGTACCCCGAATGTCAGTTCTATTACGGGAGTAAATATTGCCATGGGCAATTATTACAGTTTCATCGATAATATTCCTATAGTTATCAGTTCTGCCGGCACTTATCACGTAGTTGCAAACATTCAGAATGTGAACGGGGAAAATGATTGTAACCATGGAAATGATACCCTGGCTGCTTATATAGGGATCGTTCCGTTTAAACCCGGGAAAAAGGTATTTGCGGAAGAGGCAACAGGAACCTGGTGCGGGTGGTGTGTACGCGGGATATGTTATATGAATTATATGGCAGAGACTTATCCAGACACCTGGCTGGGAGTCTCTGTTCATGACAATGACCCTATGGTGGATTCCATTTATGATGCCGATATCCCCAATATCATTCCCGGCTTTTACGGTTACCCGAGCGGGACAGTCGACCGGGTAGGCAACTGGGACCCACAGGACTTTGAAAAAGCTTATAAGCAGAGGATCAATGCGGTCTCACCGGGATCTGTCGAGATCGATAATTTCAACTACGATCCTTCCACGAGGGTCGTCAATCTGGACGTAACTTCGAATATCCTGATAGATGTGTATAATGAGCTGAGGTTCGGGCTTGTGATCTCCGAAGACAGCGTCTGGGGAAGGACCTCGGGGTATATTCAGGCCAATTATTATTCCGGGGGAGGAAATGGACCCATGTGCGGGTTTGAGTCCTTACCTTCAGAGATTCCGGCCGCAGATATGCATTATGACCATGTGGCAAGGGCCATCCTGGATTCTCCCTATGGCACTCCCGGCAGCCTGCCGATCCCGGCAACTGCTGGGAGTTATTCCCATCATTATACTTACACTTTAGACTCTACCTTGGTATTTGAGAAGCTTAACTTCATTGCCTTGCTGATGGATTATTCAAACAGCCTGATCCTGAATGCCAACAACATTTTGAATTACCCTCTTGGCGTAAAAAATCAAAACAGGGAAATCCAACTGGCCGTTTATCCAAATCCATTCAATTCTTCCTGCACTGTTAAATTCACACTTCCTCAAGCTTCACAAGCTGAATTGAAGGTAATGGATTTGCTGGGGAATACCGTTTACCAGGAAAACACGAAAACCTACTCAGCCGGTGAAAACAAGGTCCTTCTTAACGGGGAATATTTCAATAGTGGGCTCTTTATCTTGGAATTAAAAGTCGGGTACAAGGTCTATACAGAAAAAATATCGGTAATTAAATAAGAAGGTTGAAACTTTAAGATCTCAGGGCGACTTTACCATCCAGCTGTTTTTAAGTGGGAATATTATCTTGTATAGGTCGTAATTCTTAAATGAACTACCCCGCTGCTTGCCGCGGGGTAGTTCATTTTCTCTTTCCTTATTCCAGATTCATCACTTCTGTCACTCTTTCACTTACAAAAACCCGCATCATGAAATTTGCGTCTGAAAAATCGAGGAATGAGCGTTAAGAATTTCGGGCTGTCTGAGGAGCAAAGCGACGAGTTCCCGAAATTTAGAGACCCTGATTTTTAGTCCCGAACTTTCGTGACAGCGGGGAAAGGAGTTTTCTTTCGTTATTTCTTTTGATCCGGCAAAAGAAATAACATTTTGTTCTGAAATCAGAACTTACCATCAGTATATAGAAATGCGAGTAAAATAAACCAGTCTGATGAGTAGGATAGGGTCGGAAAATCCTAAAAAGACATGCCTCATCTTACCAGGAACTTAAAGCCAATAGTTAAAAAATGATCCATAACTTGTTGTCTTCTAGGTAATAACGACATCTTTTGAAAAAAACAATTTCGTAACTTGTTGTAAACGAGCATTTAGCTTACTTTTTTACCTCCGTTTGTATAGCGATTGTATATCCAAAGTATAGCGAAAGTATACCAGTGGTTCGCCCGTCCTTCGCCCTGGGTTCGCTCAGTGTATACCCGTGAACACTTTTTTTCGCCATTTTGCCATTTTACCATTTCGCCATTTCGATTTCTGAAAAGTGGCAGATCCCGGCAAAACTCGGCAAATCCCGGCAGAGTTTTCACAGATTGCTTTTTTCAGGAATTTTATTATATTTTTGCTGAGAAAATAAGATTCGGTTTATGACAGTCCCGGATAGAATCCCGGTTTGCCTGATTCTTTTTATCCCGGAAAGTTGAAATTGATAAAAGTTGAATTAAAATATTTGGATCATGAATAACAATCTTGCAATTCAGGATTTTTCTGGTTTACCTTTACCTTTGTTTACAGTTTTAACCCATTTTACTTAAATTTGTTCATTGTCCCGGATGTGAAATTCATGTTTCGAGATTTCGCTGATTGGGAGGTCCTTTTCTTTTATTTCAAGTTGGTTACAGAGTATTAAGAATTATAAAGCTTATGAAGACAGGAAAGATTTTATTATTCGTAGTATTGACCTGTGTGATAAGTGCGGCACAAACACAGATTGTTTTCAGATCGCATGGCAAGATCGATTATCCATTGACACCTGCTGAGGAAAAAATGCTCGATTCGATTCAGCATAAGACATTTCTCTACTTTATTAATGAACTTAGTCCCGACAAGGGTATTGTCAAAGACCGGACCACCCTTGATTCTCCTTCCAGTATTGCCGCAACTGGCTTCGGCATCCCTGCCTTTGCCATCGGCGCCGAACATAACTGGATAACCCGGAAACAGGCAGCTGAGATCACCCTGAAGATCATGGAATTCTTTATGAACTCAGTCCAAAGCACGGACAAAAATGTAACTGGTTACAAAGGGTTTTATTATCATTTTCTGAAGATGGATTCCGGTACCCGTAAATGGGACTGTGAACTTTCTTCAATCGATACCGGCATCCTGATGATGGGGATCCTCTTTGCCCGGAATTACTATGACCAGGATAATGATATCGAAAAGCAGATCCGGTTGCTGGCTGCCAAATTGCTCGATAGGATAGACTGGAACTTTATGAGATTATCTCCTCAGGCAAAGTTTGCCAATAAGATCTCCATGGGATGGACGCCTGAAGAAGGTTTGCACGATTATGGTTGGACAGGTTACAACGAGGCCTTGTTCCTCTATATCCTGGCTGCCGGTAGCGGCATGGCAGATGCAGAACAGAGCTACAAGGCATGGTTATCAACCTACAGATGGTATGAACCCTATAAAGGCCTGGCGCATGTTGCTTTTCCTCCTCTGTTTGGTCATCAGTTTGCAGAGGCATTTATCGATCTGCGGGGTATCGCCGATGAGTATATGAGGGCAAAAGGGATCGATTACTTCGAGAACTCACGACGGGCCACATTGGTCCAGCAACGTTATGCAATAGAGAATCCAGATGGCTGGATCGGCTATGATTCACTCTGCTGGGGCGTGACAGCCAGTGACGGACCTTCTGCAAAATATAATTTTGATGATAAGAAGTTCCATGGCTATGCAGGAAGAGGAACAAGCGGACCCGGTTACAACTATTTTGACGATGGCACCATCGCCCCCTATGGCCCCATCTCATCATTGCCTTTTGCTCCCGGAGTGATTTTACCAACCATTAAATCGCTGAATGCAAGGTATGGCGGGAAATTATGGGGGAAATATGGCTATTATGATGCCTTCAACCCGACAGCCAAATGGGTGGATAACGATTTCCTGGGCATCGATGAAGGCCCGATGCTTATGATGATAGAAAATTTCAGGACCGGGTTAATTTGGAATTATGTGATGAAAGATGAGATTATCCAGAAGGGGTTGAACCGGCTCGGCTTCAAATATCTGAGCAAGAAATGATAAAACTGTTTTTCTGCCTCTGTCGGACGGGAATAAGCTCCTTTTGAAAAGGAATGATATGGAAATTTGATAAATATTTGTTGATGAGATGAAAGCGATAATCAAAATGAGGAATAGTTTGCTGGTCATGCTGATATTAGTGACCACCATGATAGATGCCCAGGTAAAGACACTTGATGAATTTGAGAGCAAAGATGGCTGGAGTTTTATCAGATCCGATGGTGTTAATCTTAACTTATCCATGGATAAGGGATTCAGTGGGAATGCGGTTCGTTTCGATTATGATTTTGCAAAAGGTACCGGGTACGGCGGAATACAAAAATCGTTCCCCATCGATCTGCCTGATAATTATGAATTTACTTTTTATATCAAGGCAGAGTCGCCTGCCAATAACCTGGAAATTAAATTTATCGACAGTACAGGAAACAACGTCTGGTGGGTGAATAACCGCAACTATGATTTCCCCAAAGAATGGAAAAAGATCACCATAAAGAAAAGGCATATCAGTTTTGCCTGGGGTCCTATAGCGGATCATAGTCTGAAACGGATCGACAGGATTGAATTCACGATCTCTTCATTTGTCGGGGGCAAAGGGACGATCTGGATCGATGATCTGAAGTTTACATCACTTCCCCCCGAAACGCAGAATTATCCGCTCCCGGCTGTTACAGCTTCTTCATCTATGAAAGATCATTCTCCGGAATTGATCCTGGATAATTCGGATAAGACTTACTGGCAAAGCAAAGGTGCGCAGGATGAATCTCTTCTTTTCGATTTTAAGACCCGGAGAGAATTCGGCGGATTGCAGATCAACTGGTTGAAAGACAGCTATGCCAAAAGCTTTGAGATCTTCTTATCGGATGACGGCAAAACTTGGGAAAAAGCTTATTCCGTCTCCTCAAACGGGAGTGAAGTCAGTTTTATCAGGTTGCCGGAAACAGAGGCGAACTACCTCCGGATCAGTCTTATAAAAAGCAATTCTGACAAGGGCTTTGGTGTGTGCGGGATCAGGTTCCTGGATATTAAGAATTCGGCTACTCCAAATGACTTTTTCATCTATTCCTCAAAGAATTCTCCGCCAGGGGATTACCCACGATATTTTTCAGAACAGGCTTCCTATTGGACCATTTGCGGTGTAAACGGCGACGTGAAAGAGGCACTGATAAATGAAGATGGCATGATTGAAGTGGATAAAGCCCAATTCTCCATTGAGCCGATGATCAGAATAGGAGATTCACTCTGTAACTGGAGTAACGTGAAATCTGTTCAGTTTCTCGGGAGAGAGAAGGATACAAGTGATTTTACCTTCATTCCATCGGTCTCCTGGCAATGCAACGGTTTAAAATTTACAACGAGAGTAACCTCGGCAGGAGAGGCAAATAAAAACTCACGGCTGGATATACATTATACATTCAATAATTCCTCGACCTACCCCAAAGACTTTGAATTTTATTTGCTTATCCGTCCTTTCCAGGTCAATCCATACTACCAGTTCCTGAATCTTACCGGGGGAGTCGGCAAAATTCATTCGATTAAGGAAGAGAATGCCGGACTGATCTCGGTGGATGATAAAGTTATATTTCCTCAGGAAAAATACACCTCTTTCGGGGCAGCGACTTTTGACGAGGGGAATATCGTAGATCTTATACGTACCGGGGAGATTCCTCAGGGAAAGACGGCTGTTGATAAAAGCGGACTTGCAAACGGAGTCATCAAGTATTCAGTTCATTTAAATCCGGGTGAACATAGTGAATTATTCGTCGTTGTTCCATTTTATGGCACAAGGTCAATTGATGAGAAATTCAGTGCCGCAAGTGTTTCCGAAGATTTTAAAAATACAACAGAATACTGGAGATCCAAAGTCGGACATATAAAGTTTCATCTGCCGGCATCCGCCAACAGAATTGTCAATACATATAAGTCAAACCTCGTTTACATTTTGATAAACCGGGATAATGTGGGGATCCAGCCGGGTTCGCGTTCCTATGAACGCAGCTGGATAAGGGATGGCGCACTCACCTCTTCTGCGCTTCTTAAATCAGGGATCGTTCCGGAAGTCAAGGATTTTGCCGACTGGTACACAAAATTTCAGTATGAGAATGGGAAAGTCCCCTGTGTGGTCGATTCCCGGGGACCGGATCCCGTTCCTGAAAATGACAGCCAGGGCGAATTGATCTACCTGATCCGCGAGTATTTTAACTTCACAAAAGATACCGCTTTCCTGAGATCAAAGAAAGCAAATGTGATGAAGGCAGTCGGTTATATTGAATCCCAGGTTGCAGAGTGTTCGACAGATCATTTTAAGAACGGGAATGACAGTGTTCGTGCCTGCTATGGGCTTGTTCCCGAATCGATCAGTCACGAAGGATATTCTGCTAAGCCCATGCACTCCTACTGGGATGATTTCTTTACCATGAAAGGTTTGAAGGATGCAACAGAGATCCAGAAGATATTGACTGATAAAGGATCTTATGAGAGATTGCTTAAAGTTCGCGACACTTTTCGGGAGAACCTTTACAATTCTCTCCGTCTTGCCATGAAGACGAAAAAAATAGACTATATCCCGGGATGCGTGGAGCTTGGAGATTTTGATGCCACCTCAACAACCATCGCCCTGACACCTTGCAATGAGCTGAACAACCTGCCAAAGCCTCAAGTATACAACACCTTCGATAAGTATTATGATTTCTTCAAAAACAGGAGGGATAACAAGATCTCATGGATCAATTATACCCCCTATGAGAATCGCCTGATCGGCTCGTTCATAATTCTGGATCAGCCTGAAAGGGCACATGAACTGATCAGCTTCTTCTTGAAAGACCAGCGTCCTCAGGGATGGTATCAGTGGGCTGAAGTCGTCTGGAAAGACCGTCGTGCTCCCGGCTATGTGGGAGATATGCCGCATACCTGGGTCGGCAGTGATTTTATCAATGCCATAAGGTCTATGTTTGTCTGTGAAAATGAATACGATCATTCGCTGGTACTGGCCTCTGCGCTTTACCAGGAATGGATTGATTCGCCGGTGGGCATGTCTGTTGAACATTTGCCTACTTATTATGGCGAGATATCATATTCCATAAAAAAGAAGAATAACAGCTATCTGTTCTCAATTTCGGGGGATGTCACGCTTCCCCCCAATGGAATTAAGATCAGGAACTTCAATGGATCGAAACTTCCATCAAAGGTAACAGTCAATGGAAAAGAGATAAAAGACTTTACTGGCAGAGAGATACCGGTCCGGGTGTTTCCTGCTGATGTTGTGATTTATTATTGAATTCAGTAACTCAACCTATCTATTATTGTAAGAAGATTCGTTTATGACTGAGAAGGAAAAAAACAAAGATCAAATTGCAAAGCCGGAACGTCAGATCCGCTTTTCTCAACTCGCCGCCTATGGTGCCGGCGGGATAATCCCCATTGCACTGTTCAACATAGCCGGGATCCTTGTCGGTTTGATGGGTAATATAAGCCTGGGACTGAGTGCTTTCTGGCTGGGAGCTATCATGATCGTTCCGCGTTTGTGGGATGCTCTTTCCGATCCTGTCATTGGTCATCTTTCTGATAATACACGCACGCGTTGGGGACGGAGGCGTCCTTACTTACTGCTGGGCGGGATACTCGTTGCAGTCTTTTTTGTGGTCATGTGGTGGATCCCCAAAGGTGACCTGGTCCGTACCTGGTTCCCGTCTGAATCAGGATTTCATGCCTTTCAGCTTGTTTACATTCTCTTTTCGCTGCTATTGTTTTTTACTGCCGTGAATCTTTTCGAGATCCCTCATGGGGCTCTTGGCATGGAACTGACAACGGATTATCATGAACGCACCCGACTTTTCAGCGCGAAAAGCTTTGTCGGCAATCTTTTTGCAATGAGTACACCATGGCTCTTCGCCCTTGCCAGCCTGGAGGTTTTCAAAGGCCCGGGTGGTAATGAGGCCGATGGCATGCGATATGTCTCTTTGATGATAGCAGCATTCCTGATCCCCCTTTCATTCTGGTGGTTTTTCACGCTGCGTGAGCCGGGATTTGTAAAAGCTGCAAAGCATGAAAAAACACCCTTCTGGAAGGATATGAAACTCGTTGCCAGCAACAGGAATTTTATTATGCTGACAATGACGATCTTCACTCTGGCCATGGGTTTTAATTTTGTACAATTGCTTGGATCATACATTCCTATTTTTTACGTGTTCGGTGGAGACAAAGTCTTGGGTGCCAGATTACTCGGGATCAATGGTACGCTCTGGGCTATCACAGGAGTGCTTGCTGTATTCCCCCTCAACTGGATAAGTCCGAAAATCGGGAAACGAATGACACTTACCATTGCGATATTGCTTATGGTCCTTGCACAAGCTTCCAAGATAGTATGCTATAATCCTTCTCATCCTTACCTGATCATCATTCCAACGGTCTTGCTTTCAATCGGCATGCTCTTTTTCTTTACCCTTGGATCTTCTATGGTAGGGGATATTTGTGATGAAGATGAATTAAAAACGGGTTATCGCGCTGAAGGTAGCTTTTACTCGATCTTTTGGTGGTTTATCAAAATGGGAACTGCATTGGCAAGTTTTGTGGCAGGAGCACTGATCGTTTTTACCATGTTTGATCAGACCCAGGTAACAAAAGTTGATGATCTGCAAGGCAGTATCAGGAGTATGCACAGCAAGGTACAATACTGGCAGGACTATCATGGGGTGTCGTCAGCCAATGCAGAGTGGCTCGGGAATGTCAAACAACAAAATTCTGAAGCTCTGAAGGACTCAAAAGATTATCTGACGGTTCTGAAAAAAGATGCGGATAGAATAGAAATTGAAGAGAACCAAAATCTTCCGGGATACGCGGTGCAGAGAAGGTATATGCTTCAAAAGGCTGTCTTTGAGACAGAGACTACTATTCAGGGTCTGGAACAAGTCCAAACACATCTGGAACAAGCAGGACAACAAACAGATGCTTCCCGAATCAACCAGCTGGTTAAAGAGGCAATACCCCTGACACTTCAGATCAAGCTTGTGAAAGCCAGGATGACAGCATTTGTGCTTTTGTCACATCTGAAATCCCACTTCCTTGAAACCAGGAAGAATCCGCAGCATTATGAATTCCTGTTCCGGAACTTGAAATGGGTTAATACCCGCATTGCAAATTTAAACCCGGCAGCTTCCCTTGACCTGCTCGATAAAGCACTGGGGACTCTTGAAATTGAGATCAGGCCACTGACAAAACAAACGCCTTATACACTTCTTATGATGCGAGTGGTAGAAATCGGGTTACCTATTCTGTTGAGCTTTTTTTCTATTTTCTTTATCCTGCGTTACTCCCTGACTGAAAAGCGAAGCCATGAGATCAAGGATCTTCTGAAACAGCGAAATCTGGAAAACTCAAATGGAGGAGGAATAACCACGACGCCGGTGACCGAAGGATGATTAAAAACAACGAATATGACGTTTAGCATTAAGGAACATAGCTTTTATCTAGATGATAAAAAGATCTTTCTCAATTCAGGTGAGATTCACTATTTCAGGATCAAGCGAAATTTGTGGGACAAGCATCTTGAAGCAGCCAAAGAAGCCGGCCTGACTACAGTCAGCACCTATATTCCATGGGCATGGCATGAGCCGGAAGAGTCTGTCTTTGACTTTGAGGGTACCTCGTGCCCTGAACGTGATGTCAAAGGCTGGCTTCAGCTATGCCAGGCGCATGGATTGAACTGCATCGTGAAACCAGGTCCATTTATACTTGCTGAGTATCGTGGAGCCGGTTTGCCGGATTGGTTCCTGGATCAGCATCGCGAGGAAGTTAAAATGAGGAATAGCAAAGGCGAGATATTCCCGAGCGACGGTGTCAGTCTTTTTAACCGGAAATACCTGGAAAAAGTGATCCTATGGTATGACAAGATCATGCCGTTGATAAAGAAACATGAAATATCCTCAGGTGGACCTGTTATCATGATGCAGGTCTGTAACGAAATAGGAGTGTTTGCATGGCTGGCCAGACAGGCAGATTACAGTAATGCAGTGAAGGATCGTTTCATTGCCTATTTGTCTCACAAGTTTGCTCATATAAGCGAAGTGAATAAGCTCTGGGGGACTGCTTATCCGGATTTTACTCATATAGAGCTTCCTCCGGATGGAAAGCAGCCTTATATATCAAAAGGTGATCGCGCACGAGATTATGAATGGCATTGTTTCTGGAGAATTTATTATGGTGACTATCTGAGGATGCTTTCAGCCATGGCCCGGCAAAGGGGCATCACGGTCCCTTTATACCATAATCTTCCCGGATGGATCTATGGACAGGGCTATGAATTTCCTGTCAACATCACGATGTATGAAGATTTATTTAATGACAGGAGTGAGATCATTTTCGGAGTAGATCATATTCCTGAATTTTCGTCCTATCGCAACATGCATGATGACAGGATTATCAATGATATCACTTTTGTGATGCAGGGAAACAAACCGCGATTTGCGGCCGAGTTCCAATGCGGTTCCCGGGAATATCATGTTGTGACTAACCCACATGAGCTGGAGCTTTTTTACAAATCAAGCATCGCCAACGGTCTGACAGGTTGGAACTATTATATGTTCTCACAAGGGATAAACCCCAGGCATACAGGGTACTCAGGGGAAATCTTTTACTGGTTCAATCCCCTCACTCCTGAAGCTGACAGAACCAGCACTTTCCCGCTAGTGAAAAGAATGAGCAGAATAATCAAAGCATCTGAAAGCATTATAGTCAATGCTGAACGTAAAGCCGAAGTATGTGTCCTTTTCTATCCACCATATTACATGACCGAGCTGGAGAGACCTGTCGACAAAGAATGCGGTCTTCAGTTCGCGCCTTCTGC
>JBEKQA010000020.1:0-25487 GCA_049520195.1 Bacteroidales bacterium | reverse complement strand
CCCTGTCACTTTAATTGTACCAAATTAGAAAGAACCTATAATGTTTTTTAATTACCTTCGTTTAAAAAAACAATTAATGCAGTTTTGAACTAAAAAGATCATATGCCACTAATGAAAGCTATCCAGGTCAGCGCTCCTGGTGCGCCGTTTGAGTTGATTGAAAAAGAAATTCCTGAGCCGGGAGCCAATGAAGTTCTTATTAATGTCGAAGCCTGCGGGATCTGTCATGGTGATGCGGTTGCGAAAGAAGGACATTTCAAAGGAATCAAATATCCAATCATTCCAGGTCATGAAGTAGTAGGAATAGTAAAGAAAACCGGTGCCGGAGTCACCGGATGGAAAGCCGGACAAAGAGTGGGTGTCGGATGGCATGGCGGGCATTGTAATCAATGTGCTGCATGCCGCCGGGGTGAATATGGGGCCTGCGAGAAATCGATGACCACAGGCATTCATATGGATGGGGGCTATGCCGAATACATGATTGCAAGGCCTGAGGCCATGGTCAGTATTCCTGATGAATTGACTCCAACAGAAGCAGCACCTATCCTGTGTGCAGGAAGAACAACTTTTGGCGCTCTAAAGCAAAGCGAAGCCAAAGGTGGTGACCTTGTCGCCATATACGGTTTTGGAGGATTGGGACATCTGGCTGTTCAATATGCAGTAAAATTAGGATTCAGAACCGTTGTAATATCCCGCGGCAAAGAAAAGGAAGCACTTGCTTATAAGCTGGGAGCCCAGCATTATATAGACTCCAATACTGAAGATGCTGCAAAACGACTTGCGGAGCTGGGCGGTGCTAAGGTGATCCTTTGTCTCGCTCCCAATGGGAAAGCCATTGCAGAACTGCTTCCCGGGCTTGGCAGAAAAGGGCAGGCAATCATTATAACCGGCGCTGCTGATATAATGCAGATCTCTCCTGCCTTATTACTTGGAGGAGAGCGCTCTGTCAAAGGATTTGTAAGCGGATCCATTGAAGACGCACTGCAGTTCAGTACGCTGACCCATGTTGTTCCGATGATCGAAGAGTTTCCTTTGGAACAGGCTGCACTGGCTTTTGAAAAGATGATGACCGCTAAAGTACATTTCAGATCTGTGCTCAAAATAGGGTGAGAATAGATTAACAATCTCATTAAAACCTGAGATATCATGAAAGAATTATTAACGCTAATTCAGGGAAGGCAGTCTATCAGGATGCCTTTTGATCCTGAACATCGTGTCTCAAAGGAGGACATAAATATGATCCTTGAGGCAGGACGCTGGACTCCCACGGCTCATAATATGCAAAACTTTGAGATAATTGTTGTTGATGATAATAAGCTCATTGAGTCAATTGCAACTATAAAAAGACCCGTCTCAGAAACCTTTATCCGTGAGAATTACAAGCAATTATCTTTTACAGATGAAGAGCTGATCAGAAAAAAAACAGGGTTGTTGGCGCGTATGTTCCCAACCTCATGGATCATTCCGGATTATAAGCGGGAAAGTAAGGCAGAGGGTGAGGATCTGCCGGAACAAAGGCCCATTCCTTCCTGTCCGCTGATGATGTTTGTCGTTTATGACCCTGCCAAAAGGGCACCGGCCTCTGAAGGTGATTTCCTGGGGATCCTGGGTTTGGGTTGTCTGATAGAAAACATGTGGCTGATGACAAATTATCTCGGTATCAGTTTCAATATTGTTAGCTCACTTAGTTCAGAATCGTCTGAGAATGAGGTAAAACGAATTCTTGAGATACCTGTTAATCTGAAGATTGCTTTTTCCTGTCGTTTGGGTTACCCCTTAAATGACCCGGGAAATCTTTTAAGAGTGCGAAGAGACTTAGTTGATTTTACGCATCATAATAAGTTCGGAGAAAAAGGATTGGATTGATCTGGATGGAAAAGGGACCTGATATCAACAATAATCATGAGCCAACCCGGCTCAACAACATCTTTCGTTCACTGCGATATCGCAATTATCGGCTTTTTTTCAGTGGACAAAGCATTTCTCTGATCGGGACATGGATGCAGCGGATCGCAATGCCCTGGTTGGTTTATAGCATCTCCGGTTCCGCATTTTTGCTGGGGTTGGTTGGTTTTGCCGGTCAGATCCCGACATTTATTATCGCTCCTTTTGCCGGGGTTCTGATTGACCGGTGGAATCGCTATACTGTGCTTATCATCACACAAGTCCTGGCCATGGTACAGGCTTTTGTCCTGGCATTCCTTGTTTTGACTAAATCTATTGAGATATGGCAAATTATCATCTTAAGCACATTCCTCGGTTGTATCAATGCATTTGATATGCCCGCACGCCAGTCTTTTGTTATCGATATGATCGAAAAGCGGGAAGATCTGGGAAATGCCATTGCCTTAAATTCTTCAATGGTCAATGTAGCAAGATTACTCGGGCCATCTATAGCAGGTATCTTAATTGCAGTTACCGGTGAAGGGATCTGCTTTCTTATAAATGGGATAAGTTATATTTTCGTGATCGTATTTCTCTTGATGATGGTAATCAATCCGGCGAAGGCAGTTATCAGGAAAACAAATGTTCTACATGATTTGAAAGAAGGATTTTCCTATACTTTTGGATTCAGACCCATAAGGTACATCATCCTGTTACTTGCATTGGTAAGCTTGATGGGTATGCCTTATACAGTGCTGATGCCGGTCTTTGCAAAGCATGTCCTTCATGGGGGTTCCCATATTTTCGGTTTTCTGATGGGATCGACCGGTGTCGGAGCCCTTGCCGGAGCTATTTATATGGCCTCAAGGAAAAGTGTATTGGGACTTGGTAAAATTATCCCATTATCCGCTGCAGTATTTGGCGCAGGACTCCTGGCCTTTTCGTTATCCCATTTCTTTTTACTCTCGATGGCGATCTTGTTATTTACGGGATTCGGAATGATCATACAGATGACATCGAGCAATACAATTCTGCAAACCATTGTAGATGACGACAAACGGGGCCGTGTGATGAGTTTCTATACAATGGCATTTATGGGAACTGCGCCCTTTGGAAGTTTACTTGCCGGAACATTGGCCAGCAGTATTGGTGCCCCGAACACTCTCATAATCGGAGGCACCTCATGTATCATAGGGGCTATCTTATATGCAAGAAAACTGCCGCAGATCAAAGCAATCATCCGTCCTGTTTATATCAGGATGGGAATTCTTCCTGAACTTACTTCGGGAATTCAGGCAGCAACTGAATTAACGCGCCCTCCTGAAGAATAGAAATTCTAATTGGCGAATGTTGTACTGATTATACTATAGAAAATAACCATGAATAAAAGACATTATTTGTCGCTTATTGCTTTGATTGTACCTGGATTCTTCGCGAATCCACAGGAGAATTCTCAAAAAGGAAATGACGCTGTGTTTAATTTCACAGTCACAAGTAAAAGCGGAATTTCCAGGGAGGGAGAATTTCTTATGATCAAAAGCCATAAGACAAAAAAGGTTTACCAGGCCAACACAGGCGCCGACGGAAAATGTTCTATGATATTACCTTCCTCAGACACTTACACTGTCTTTTATAAGCATCTGAGTGATACCGTGAAATACAGGGACATAGAGGTTCCAGGCGGAGACAGAAGGATGACTTATTCCATAATGCTGAAATATGATCCTCCCAAAGTCTATACACTAAAGAATGTGTTTTTTGAAACGAGGCTCTCGACACTGAGAAAAGAGTCGTTCCCTGCCCTGAATGAGCTTGTTGATGCACTGAAATCAAAAAAATCCCTGGTCATTGAGATTGCGGGTCATACTGATAATGTTGGTAGGCCAGAAGCCAACCAGAAACTATCTGAGGATCGTGCCAATGCTGTAAGAGACTACCTTGTAAAGCATGGTATCGACCCGAAAAGGGTTACGGCCAAAGGATATGGGGATACTCAGCCTGTTGCTTCCAATGACACTCCGGACGGACGTCAGCAAAACCGTCGTACTGAAGTCAGGATCATTTCTGAATAGGAATATAATTCCTTAATAAACAGGACTGACAGAAATATCCCGTATTAATTTATTGGAACGAAGAACTGATTGACTCATTTTGTAATTAATTTTACCCTTGACTAGAATCAATCAGAAGAAGTTAATTAACCGGACATAATCATGAAAACAAAATCAATAAGACAAACTGTGACCTTTGAAGCGACTCCAGAGCAGGTTTATCATCTCCTTATGGATGAGGAGAAACACTCTGCATTTACAGTTACAAAGGCTGTGATAAGCAAAGATGTGAATGGGAAATTCAATGTATTTGACAATTATATTCATGGATATAATATAGAACTGACTGAAGGGAAGAAAATAGTGCAGGCATGGCACTTTACGGAGGAGGGATGGCCTGATGATCATTACTCGCTATGCACCTTCCAATTTATTAAAGTTGGAAATAAGACAAAACTAATTTTTGTTCAGACTGGGGTCCCCGAAAATAATGTGGCCTCTTTAAAGGAGGGATGGAAGGAGTTTTATTGGCAACCGATGAAAGCATACTTAAAGAGAAGCTAACGACAAGAAAAAGTCTGGAATGCATATAATGCATATTATTAAGGGACAATTTTTAATCATTCAATAGTTACAAATAACTCCGTCATGAAGCCATTCGTCCTCGACTTACAATCAAATAATGGAAATAAGCGGAATGCGATCCTGACCAATGAAAATGCCAGAAAGATGAAGTCGGGAATGATTCATCTTCAGTCTGGTGAAGATGTTGGTGAGCATAATACCAAAGAGAAAGAGGAATTGATTATTGTTCTTGAAGGGAGGGCGACAATTGAAATTGACGGACAGGTTTTTTCAGAGGTCAATTCGGGTTCAGTAGTTTACATCCCGACTCAAACATGTCATAATGTAAGAAACGGATCGGACGCTGAACTGCGGTATATTTACATCGTAACTCAGGCTGAATGAGATAAAGGGAATATTTATTGTTTTATTTTGAATCAGGTTTATGAAATCCATTTCATTTAAATCATCTAATAAATTCCGGAGCCCTGCAATCTATACAATTGCTCTTTTATGGCTGTTAATATTATTCTTTCTAAATAATACTCAGGCCCAGGAAAGAGCATTTGAGATTTATAAGACCACATTGCCAAACGGATGGAGTCTGACTCCGGCCGGGAACCAGATTGAACTCGGTGACCTTCCTCTCAATATTGCTGTTTCTCCGGATCAGAAATATGCAGCCGTTACAAATAATGGCCAGAGTACTCAATCGATTCAACTAATAAGTCTTGGTGATCAGAAAATATTAAGTACCAATGAGATCAGAAAATCATGGCTGGGACTTGTATTTGGTGATGACGGAAAATGTCTTTACGCTTCAGGAGGAAATGACAATTGGATCCTGAGGTTTGTCATCGAGAATGAAAAGTTGGTTTGTCGCGATACATTCAAACTGGGAAAACCCTGGCCGGTAAAGATCTCTGTTGCCGGGATAGCTGTTGATGAATCCAGGCATCTCCTGTATGCGGTCACTAAAGAGAATAATTCTCTTTACATCATATCCACGGATACAAAGAAGATCCTCAACCAAATATCCCTTGGAGCCGAAGGTTATACCTGCATATTATCGCCGGATAAAAAGCATCTCTATTGCAGTTGCTGGGGATGTGATAAGATTATTATACTGAATACAAAGTCCGGGAAAATTGAAGGAAGCATCGCAGTGGGATCGCATCCGAACGATATGGTCATCGATCACAAAGGAAAGTTCCTTTACGTTGCAAATGCAAATGATAATTCAGTTTCCGTGATAACTCTTGCCGGAAAAACTGTTATTGAAACCTTGAATGCAGCGCTTTATCCCATTGCACCGACGGGATCCACGACAAATGGTGTCGCCCTGAGCAAAGACGAGCATACCCTTTACGTCGCCAATGCCGACAATAATTGCCTTGCAGTTTTCGATGTGTCTCAGCCTGGTCATAGTACCGGTGCTGGTTTTATACCAACGGGCTGGTATCCAACATGTGTAAGGATTGCCGGCCAGAAGATCCTTGTGACCAATGGAAAAGGGCTTTCCTCACTTGCTAATCCTAGGGGACCCAATCCTGCAAAAAAGACCAACCAGGTTCATCACCAGCAGGGAGATACAAAGAAGGTAGATGAGGTTCAATATATTGCAGGCTTATTTAAAGGAACCCTGAGCTTCATCAATCCGCCGGATAAAAAACAGTTTGAAGAGTGGACTAAGCAAGTATACAGTAATACTCCCTATAACAAGGAAATTGAATCCCGGGCACACGGAATGCCGGAAAATCCGGTTCCTTTTAAAACAGGAGAGACATCACCCATCAAATATGTCTTCTATATTATTAAGGAGAACAGGACTTATGACCAGGTCCTTGGAGATATGGCTCAAGGGAACGGGGATACGTCGCTTGTTCTTTTCGGAAAAAAATACACACCAAATCAACATGCAATTGCTTCAGAATTCGTGCTGCTTGATAATTTTTATGTAGACGGAGAAGTCAGTGCCGACGGTCACAACTGGAGTCTGGGCGCATATGCAACCGATTATCTTGAAAAGACCTGGCCAACGAGCTATGGTGGGCGAGGCGGAAGTTATGATGCTGAAGGAACACGGGCCATCGCCAATAATAAAAACGGATTCCTGTGGGATTACTGTAAGAGAGCAGGCGTTACCTACCGGACTTATGGTGAATTTGCTGATGATTACAAGCCCAATATCCCGGTACTTGCAGGACATTATTGCAAATACTATACAAGCTGGGACCAGACAGTAATGGATACGACCCGCTTCAGACAATGGAAGCGGGATTTCGATTCCCTCCTTACGATTGACCAGGTACCTCGTCTGAATACCCTTCGCTTTATCAACGATCATACTGAAGGATTGAGAATGGGCCGTCCTACTCCTTTTGCGGAAGTTGCCGATAATGATCTTGCGGTCGGATTATTTGTTGAATATCTGAGTAAAAGCCCGATATGGGAGGAATGTGCGATCTTCATCGTTGAAGATGATGCCCAGAATGGACCGGATCATGTTGATGCCCACAGGAGTACAGGGTACATTGCCGGAGGGCTTGTAAAATCTGGTTTTGTGGATCATACCCCCTACTCGACCTCTTCTTTTCTAAGGACTATTGAGTTGATCCTGGGGCTTCCGCCCATGAGCCAGTATGACGCCGCCTCTGAGCCGCTGTGGCGATGCTTTGATATTTCAGCCTCACACCCTGCTTTTCATGTCCGCCCCACAGAAGCCAATCTTTTCGAGAAGAATACTGCATTCAATGAGTGGCAAAGAAAAAGTGAGGGATTTGATTTCACCCGTGAAGACAGGGCTCCGGAACAGGAACTCAACAAGGTAATTTGGGTTGCATGTCACGGATCTTCAAGACCTTGTCCTCCACCTGTACATGCCGCTTTTGTCCGAGTTACCGGTGAGGATGACGACTAAAACAGTAGAATATTAGCGACAGCTCGGACAACCAGAAGCATTCTGCATTGTCTTGTTATTTAGAACGGATATTTCTGTGTAAAATACTTAATGTCTAAACCCTGATATTATGAAGCAATTTATTACGATTGTCCTGATGAGCATTTGTATTACCAGTTTTTCACAGCCGGCATCATTTTCGCCAAGGGGAATTGGGGGAGGAGGTTCTCTCTATTTTCCTACGATCAATCCTGCCAATGACAACGAGTTTTATGTGAGCTGTGATATGAGCGAAATGTTTCACAGCACAGATTTTGGAAATTCTTATACAGAGTTGCCTTATACTGCATTGATGGTATATGCTAATTCAACTTATGTTTTCACGAATAGTTCCGGTATAGCTTATACCATCTTCAATGATGGGAACTCAGAGTTTCCTGTGAAAAGTACGGATGGAGGAAATACATGGAATACAATAGCTGCCTATGACCTAAGCACTTACGGGGATGTTTATAATATATTTGCAAACTATTCCAAACCCAATCAATTGCTGATCGGGGCATATGGGGATATTCTGTTTTCCAATGATGGAGGGACTTCTTTTACTCTCGTCAAACATGCTGATGATATGGGTGCCGGTCTTATCCTTGGAGGTGTATTCTGGGATGGAAATAACATATATCTCGGGACAAATAATGGTTTGATAACCTCCTCAAATGCAGGGGCATCCTTTTCCGTGCAGACAACTACAGGAATCAATTCAGGGCAGGTTTTGTGGAATTTTGCAGGAGCAAAAAACGGAAGCACAACCCGTTTTGTGTGTATTGCAGCTAATGTCGGCGACGTCTACAATGGTTTAATGCCCTGGGATTATTACAACTTCGCAAAAGGAATCTATACCATGGACAATGACAATGGGACATGGGTCTCAAAATCAGCCGGTTTGGATTTCTTAAACGATTTTGTGATGTATGTTGCGATGGCAGAGAACGATATAACAACTATTTATCTGGGAGGCCATGATAATAATTTAAGTGCACCGCTTGTTTATAAATCATCTGATGCGGGGACAACATGGAACAAAGTATTTAATACTACCAACAATGCAAATATCATCACAGGTTGGGAAGGTTTCGGTGGAGATAAAGTCTGGAGCTGGAGTGAAACCTGTTTTGGAATTACAGTAGCCCCCAACAATGTTAATAAGGTACTTTTCGGCAGTTACAGTAATGTCGAATCCACAACAGATGGCGGCACTACCTGGAAACAAGCCTATGTCAGCAGTGCTGACCAGCATCCCGCAGGATCACCCACACCACAGCAACAAACTTACACTAGTATAGGATTAGAGAATACCTCCTGCTGGCAGGTATTCTGGAATGATCCAAATAACCTAATTGGTTGTTTCAGCGATATAGGCGGCATCAGGAGCACTAATGCGGGAGATAAATGGGGATTCACATACAATGGTTTTTCTGTTAATTCATTATACTGTCTCGTGAAATCTTCTGCAGGAAACCTTTACGGAGCCTGTTCGAACATTCACGACATGTATGAGAGTACGCGTCTGGCAGATGCTCAGCTTGATGCAGCCGATGCAAATGGGAAGGTAGTCTTTTCCACGGATGGAGGTGCAAACTGGAGTACACTGCATTATTTTGGCCATCCTGTTTTTTGGCTTGCACCTGATCCAAACAATGCAGAAAGAATGTATGCTTCTGTAATACATTTCGGTGGAACCCAGGGATCTCAGCTTGGTGGCGTCTACATGACTAATAATTTATCAGACGGTGCTTCTTCCAACTGGGTAAAACTTTCAAATCCTCCCAGAACGGAAGGCCACCCGGCATCAATCGTCGTCCTGAATGACGGAACTATGGTTTGCACCTTTTCTGGGAGAAGGAATTCAAGCGGAGCATTTACTGCAAGCAGCGGAGTATTTCTCTATGATCCTGGGACGGATACGTGGAGCGACAGAAGTTGTGCCGGCATGTATTACTGGACAAAGGACATTATAATAGATCCGACAGATAACACCCAAAATACCTGGTACACAGCTGTCTTCAGCGGCTGGGGCGGACCACCAAATGGATTGGGCGGCCTTTATAAAACTACAAACAGGGGGAGTAGCTGGACAAAACTTACCGCATCACAGTTTGACAGGGTCACTTCCATCACCTTTAATCCTCTCAGTACAAACCAGGCATATTTGACAACCGAAACCCAGGGGCTTCAGGTTAGTGATAATATGAATACTTCAACACCAACCTGGCAGGTTGTTGACAGCTATCCGTTCCGTCAACCTGAAAGAGTCTATTTCAACCCTTTTAACCAGCATGAAATGTGGGTGACCAGTTTTGGGAATGGATTGAAACAAGGATTCAATTATCCTGCGGGAATTAATGAAAATACAGACGGTAATGATCTTATCAAGGTTTATCCTAACCCTGCAAATGATAAGATTACAATAGCGATCCAACAACCATCAGTTGGCGGAAGAATCTCAATATTAAATATTGAGGGGCTTGAAATGCTTGATCATAAGGTCGAAGGACTCGGGACAGATATTCAAATAAACACTTTATCATCTGGAGTATATTTTGTCAAGCTGATCAGTGATAAAGGCATTCTCATTGTAAAGTTTGTGAAAGAATAAATTCTTTCCATTATTCTTGCATACCTTTATTATTTTCTCTACCTTGCATAAATGAATCAAGTAATTTCTATACAGGAGACTTTATTTCAATTTATCAAAGGCTCAATGCCATCTAATATCTCTTTTGTTCATGCTATTTCTGAACTTCTAGGAATTAGTTATGATAGCGTGTACAGGAGGGTAAGGGGCGAAAAGGAATTGACGCTTGAGGAATTTAAATCGATATGTGAGGCTTATGACATTTCAGTTGATTCACTCTTCAATTTAAAAAGTCGTCATATAAGTTTCAATTCCCTTTCAGTCGGAGAAGAAGGGTTTAGCCTTGAAAGCTGGCTTCAAAGCTTACTGACAGAAATTAAAAAGATCCATCAATGCAAACAAAGTGAAATAATTTATGCTGCAAAGGACGTACCAGTATTTTATTATTTTGAATTCCCGGAAATAGCAGCGTTTAAATTCTTTTTCTGGCAGAAAGTCCTTATCCCTTCAGGAATTAACGAAGATCTAAAGATAACATTAGAGGGACCCGGGAACCTTTACGAATTCGGCCGCCAGTTGCTTTCCTATTACATCCGGATCCCGGTGATCGAGATATGGAGTGAAGAGACTATCTCCAGCATTATTCGTCAGATTGAATATTGTTTTGTTGCTGGATTTTTCTCACAGAAAGATGATGTGTTCAGGTTGTGCGATGTGCTGGAAACCTGGCTTATGCATGCTCAGAACCAGGCTGAAGCAGGATTCCAGTATATGTATGGAATGCCTCCCGAAGGAATTGAAAACAGTTATAAATTGTTTCATGATGAAGTGCTGGTGAACGATAATACCATCCTGGTTACGATGGATGGGCACAGGGTTACATATAACACTTACAATGTCATCAACCAATTGATAACCACCAGCCCGGTTTTTTGCGATCAGATCGAGAAATCACTCAGGAATTTGATGCGAAAATCGACGATGATCAGTGGAACATCCTCAAAAGAAAGGCATCATTTCTTTAATGTCCTCCATGAAAAAGTGAGAATGCTACGGTGCAGGATCGAACGGATGGAGTGATCATTTTCAATGGTTTTCAAAGAAATGATCTCAGATCCCATTTATGGTATTCTTGAAAGCAATAACCGTATTCCTGAACAGAATAGCCATTACTACTGTCATTAACCCACCTGGTATAGGCAAAATAGAACCGGCAATGTGTTGAACTGAATCCACATTAACACCACCACGAATCACAGGGACTAATTTATCAGGATCTTTTTTTGAAGGAATTTCCTTTACAAGGTTGGAATAGATATCGAGGATGCAAACACCAGATTTAAGCCATTCCGGCTTTATATATTCAGGTGTTTTTGACACTATTACCAATACATCGGCTCTTTTGCAATGTTCAATGAGTTTAGAGGAATCCTTATTCACGAACGTAACCGCGCAATCACCCGGTACAGCTTTTGCAGCAGCGATTCTGACAATCATATTGGTTAGGGTATTGGAGAAAAATTCATCATCAAGGATAAAAACCCAATCCTGGTCTGCCAGCATCTTATAACCTGCATCCCTGAATATTTCAAATAATGCCGCTGGTAAACACATCGGATATCTTGTTCTCTGAAAATCCGGCACAAGTGTACTCAGCATATTAAGCGGATGAAATCCCTCCACTTCTTTGCAAGGATCAATTTTGTTGATGATCCGTATGGGATTCAGTCGTGCCGGAAGTGGCTGGAGCAGAACGATGGCATGGATCTCATTATCATGATTTAATTTTTCGATCTTTTTAAAGATATCGGCCTCTGTTATATTATCCGGCTCTATTTCAGTAATGACCTTAAAACCCATTGCTTCAGCTGACTGAACATGTAGAGGTATATTATATTTAGCGAGGGGAACACGGGAAAACCCAATAAATGCAATTCCGGGTACCCGGTTGTATTTTTCCCTGAGTCGGGCTATTTCATTTTTAACTTCGTAAAGGATCTTGTCTTTAACGGGATCTCCTTTAATAATCATTGTTTCCATGACTTTTGATATTACCAATTTATACAGCGAAAGTACTGCGGGATAAAGGGTCGTCAAAACTAAGACTGACTGGTGGATTCATATAATTTGCATTTGTCCGTAATTCATTTCACCAGGTCCGGCATAATTTGCAAAAGATGCAATTTTTAAGGTTTACATTGGCTGATCTTGCGGAAAATAAGAAAATGATTTCCCTGGTTCACAGTATTCAATAAATATTTAAGTAAATTTGAGCTATAGATGATTAAAGAAAAATTTACAATCATATCGAAGAAAAAGTTCTAAAAGGCTGTTGAATAATAAAATAACCTTAAAATGAAGAGATTCCTGGTTTTGTTTTTTATGATTGTAGCTACAGGTTCCTTAGCTCAAATCCCTAATGTTTCAGGTGGAAAGATCGTCCATTATGAGAATTTCAACTCTGTTTTCGTTGATCCCCGGAATGTAGATGTCTGGTTACCCGATGGATACAGCACTGAACACAGGTACGCTGTGATCTATATGCATGATGGACAGATGTTGTTCGACAGCACTCACACCTGGAATCATCAGGAGTGGTGTGTTGATGAAACCATGACCAGACTTTTGAAAGAAAAAAAGATCAGAAACTGTATTGTTGTAGCCATCTGGAACATACCGGAAAAAAGGTTTGCAGAATATTTCCCTGAGAAGGTCATTGACAGCATTCCTCTAACGGCCCGGAATACGATCCTGGCTAAACAGTTGAAAGGATCTCCCAGGGCTGATAATTACCTGAAATTCATTGTAAAAGAATTGAAGCCATTTATTGACAGACACTACTCTACCTTAAAGGATGCGTCTAATACATTTCTTATTGGTTCGAGCATGGGGGGATTAATCTCTCTCTATGCGCTTTGTGAGTATCCAGCTATCTTTGGGGGAGCGGCCTGCCTTTCAATTCACTCCCCACTTGCATCGTTTGAACTCATTGATCAGAACACGGACAAAGATATTGCAGTGAAATTCAGAAATTATCTTCTTAAAAACCTCCCTAAGGCAAATTCGAAGCTGATCTATCTTGATTATGGCAGTCTGACAGGGGATGCATATTACGGGCCCTACCAGAAAGCGCTCGATTCTGTGATGGTTAAGAAGGGATACACATTTCCGCATTGGACGACTAGATATTACCCTGGCGAAGGGCATACAGAAAAATCCTGGAGTAAAAGATTAGATATTCCCCTAGAATTTTTATTAAAAAAAGAATGAGCCGGCTTAATCAATTCCTTGTTTACGATGAGTTACCGATTTGGTCTGCACCATTCGGACTCACCCTACTCGACACCATTCGGTTTAAGAAAGGCATTAACATCCTGGATATTGGAAGTGGATCTGGATTCCCGATGCTTGAAATTGCTGAGAGGTTTGGGAAATCCGTTACTGTTTATGGTCTGGATCCTTCACCCGATTCTATTAGCATGATCTCTGAGAAGATCCGGCTCAAAGAGATTTCTAATGCTAATATTATTAAAGGGGTGGCAGAAGAGATTCCTTTTGAGGATCACTTTTTTGGATTGATCGTCGCGAATAATGGGTTAAACAACGTTAAGGACGATCACAAAGCTTTGGCTGAATGCGCGCGGGTCCTCGAACCTAATGGCCAGATGGTCCTGACCATGAATCTTCCTCACACCTTCATCGAGTTTTATGATATCTTAGAAGAAGTACTTCAGGAACATCATCTCATAGAGGAAGTTAAAAAATTGAAATATCACATTTTCGCGAAGCGGAAACCTGTGGAATATTGGAAGGAACTTATAGAAACATCAGGATTTACTATCCGGATAATAAATCTGGATGGTTTTAAAATGAAATACACAGATGGAACTACATTTCTGAATCATTATTTTATAAGAACTGCATTTCGCAAACCCTGGGAAAGTATCACTTCAGATTCAGAAATCTTTCGCGCAGTGGAAGACAAGTTAAATGCTATTGCAGTTTCGACTAATGAGCTAATAATGTCAGTTCCCTTTGTCTGTTTTGATTGTTATCAGGGAGAATAATATCTGTAAAAAGCAAAGGCCCCGTAGTTTCCGGGGCCTTTGTCTTCCTCTCTTTGAATCAAGCTTTGACTTTTTTACTTGCCTTGAACTTAACGACTTTACGGGCAGGTATCTTAATCTCCTTCCCTGTTTGTGGATTTCTTCCTTTTCGTGCTGCTTTCTGGTAAACCAGGAAAGTTCCGAATCCCACCAGAGAAATTTTTTGACCTTTGGCTAAAGTCTTAGTAGCAATAGCCATAATAGAATCCAATGCTTCCCTGGATTTTACTTTCGTCAGCTTCGCACTTTTGGCAATGCTGTCGATCATTTCAGCTTTGTTCATGTTTGCATTTTTTAAGTTAACTAATAAATAGACGACCGAAATTAGTAAAAAACATCTGAAAAGTCAAGTATTTCCTATATTTACATTTTCTAATCCCCATGAATATTCTGCAACTGGCATTTTACCAAAGAGAGAATGTAGTTCTAATTGCAAAAGAACTACTGGGGAAGATGCTATTTACACAATTTAACAGAACGCTTACCGGCGGCATAATTATAGAAACGGAAGCTTATGCAGGAATTACAGACAGGGCTTCCCATGCATTCGGAAACAAGCGAACTGCACGTACGAAGGTTATGTACTCCAAGGGTGGAACGGCTTATATTTATCTTTGCTATGGGGTGCATTCGCTATTTAACGTAGTCACAAATAAGAAAGATATTCCGGATGCCGTCTTAATTCGTGCTATCAAACCGGTTGTGGGAGTTGAATCGATGCTTCAGAGATCAGGGAAAAAATCAGTCGATAAAGATTTCGGAACAGGGCCCGGAAAAGTATCAAAGATCCTGGGTATTCATTTCAGTTACACCGGGATTGACCTCACAATAAAGCCTTCAAAACGGACAGAGGAAGGAATCTGGCTGGAGGATGCCGGAATAAACATTCTGCCTGAGAAAATTCTTACGGGACCACGCGTAGGGGTTGATTATGCCGGGCAGGACGCATTTCGTCTTTATCGTTTCAGAATTATTATATAAAAAAATCCCCTCCAAACGAATCAGGAGGGGATTTTGAGTAAAAGAATATACCAATTGGGTTACTTTACTTTTTTGGTCAGTTCAGCACCTGCTTTGAATTTAACAACTTTCTTTGCAGGAATTTTGATTTCCTTTCCGTTCTGAGGATTCCTTCCTTTACGTGCAGCTCTTTTGGAAACTGAGAAAGAACCGAAACCAACCAGTGCTACTCTTTCACCCTTTGACATGGCTTTGGTTGTAGAAGTTACGAAAGCTTCTAAAGCCCTCTTAGCTTCAGCCTTTGTCATTTTTGCATCAGAAGCAATAGCTTCGATCAACTGAGCTTTGTTCATTTTTTTTGATTTTTTTAGTGAATACTTAATTTAAAACACCTGCAAATATAAGCCATCTAATATTTTTGTCAAGTGTTTTTTTTCTAAAACCATTGAATATGTTAATAAATCGGAATTTTTGTTAATAACTGTACTGCCAAAATCCTTAATTGACAGGCCATTCAAACAAAATGGAACCCGTATCCTTTCAGGAAACTCAGCATATCCATAACTTTTCGTCCTGCGATTTGAACCTCTGAAAGTTGTATAAAGCCTTCATTAACTGCTACCTTCAGATATGTCCTGCCATCACTTTTGATCGTTCCGGGAGGTAATGTATGAAGGATGATTTCACGTTGTACTCTAAAAACCTTAAGGTAAAATGGAGTACCGTCGGTTGCTATCAATTCTGTGAATGCTCCGGGATGCGGACTCATTCCCCGAATGAAATTAAATACAGTCAATGCATTATTTTTCCATTCAATTCTGCAATCTTCTTTATGGATCTTAGGGGCTTTTTTTAATCTTACCTCGTCTGGATCCAACAAGGCTTCCTGTGATATAAAAGGCACATTCCCCGATTCAACAGCTCTCATGGTCTTTACAACGAGCCTTGCGCCAGCCGCCATGAGTCTATCGTGAAGTTCCCCTGCAGTTTCTTCATCCCCAACCGGTAAAGTTTCTCTGAATATAATATTCCCATTATCAATTTGTTCATCAAGGAAAAAGGTAGTAACCCCAGTTTCCTTCTCCCCGTTAATCAGAACCCAGTTAATAGGAGCAGCGCCGCGGTATTGGGGTAATAAAGAAGCATGAAGGTTGAAGGTTCCAGACACCGGAAGTGACCATATCTCTTTTGGCAACATGCGGAAGGCCACTACAACCTGGATGTCCGGCCGAATTGATTTAAGTTGTCTAAGAAAGTCAGGATCTTTCAGGTTTACAGGCTGAAATAAGGGGAGATTATGAAGAAGTGCAAATTCTTTGACAGGTGAATTATGAATTTTAAGCCCTCTTCCTGAAATGCGATCCGGTGCCGTCACAACACCGACAATCCGATATTCTGCATCGACGAGGCTTTGCAGTGAGGCCACAGCAAAATCAGGTGTCCCAAAAAATATTATTCGTGGAAATTCTTTCATTTTAGGGTAAAAAAATTGCCTGTATTCACAGGCAATTTACATTTTTTTTAAAGATCAGGAACAAAAAGAGTTTTACTTCATTTTATCATCCTTGATTATTTTCCAGCACCACTCAGTCTTGCAATGTACTTTTCGATTTCGCGTCCTTCATTTGTCCTTGCAAACTCAGTCTTGATCCTCGTATATGTTTTCAAAGCCAGATCGTTTTTGCCTTCTATTTCATAAGCCATTCCTGCTTTCATCAGAAACATTGGCGAGGTAAGGTCATTTTTTCTTTTATCAGCAGCTTTCAGATAATATTCAATGGCTTTATCAGTATTGTTCAACTCCATATATGCATCACCAATTGCGCCAATCGCCATTGGACCAACTAATTCATCACTTGAGCTAAATTTATTAAGTTGATTGATTGCAGTCTGAAATTCACCTTTCTTCAGATAACATATTCCAGCATAGTAATGCGAAAGATTTGCTGATTTAGTGAATTTATACTGATCGATAATATCAAGAAATCCAAGGTAGTTCCCATCCCCTTTAAGAGCCTTTGTGATGGAATCCATCTCAAAGTATTTCTCGGCCATAAACATTTGTGATTGTGCTTCTTTCTCCCTGGGAGCAAGGTAAATTCTTTTAAACCCAAAGTATCCAAGAACAACCAGGACGATTGCACCTACAATTATCAGAATGATCTTCTGATTCTTTTCAATAAATTGTTCAGTTTTACTGAAAGCTTCCTCAACCGCTACTATCCTTTCCTCTGTTTTATCGATTTTTTTTGCCATGGTATATTTTTGATTTGAGGTGCAAAATTATATTTTTTCTTGATATCAAGCCATATACATTTGATTTTTTTACATTTGCCGCTCGTTACCAACGAATTGAAAAAAATGATCACCTACGAAAATCTTAGTCTTGTCGAAAAACAAGAACTATATAGTTTCCTGTCCGAATTTATCTCAGAAAATAAAAAAAACAAATTTGAAGAGATCATTCTGCAGCGCACTCGGTATATCACAGTTGTTCTTGAAGACATCTTTCAGCCCCATAATGCCAGTGCCGTTCTTCGTTCCTGCGATTGTTTCGGGGTACAGAATGTACACATAATTGAAAACAATAACAAATACGAAGTCAATCCTGATGTTGCATTGGGGTCCTCGAAATGGTTAAGTCTCTATAAATATAACAAAACAGAGAAAAATACGAGAGAATGCCTTCAACAGTTAAAGAACGAAGGTTACCGTATAATAGCAACCACACCACATAAAAATGACACTTCGCCTGAAGATCTCCCTCTGGATCATAAAATCGCTCTGGTGTTTGGAACCGAACTGGAAGGTCTGACAAAGGATGTTCTTGAAATGGCCGATGGTTTCGTAAAGATTCCCATGTACGGATTCACTGAAAGTCTTAATATATCCGTATCTGTTGCTCTCCTTATAAGGAGCATTATAGAACGCCTGCACAATTCTGATATTTCCTGGCATTTATCAGAAGAAGAAAGTCTTGATATTCGCATCAAATGGTCAAAAACGGTAATAAAAAAACCTGATCTGCTGGAAAACGAGTTTATGCGTAAAATTAATCGTAACATGTGTTGAGTTGCTTTTTTTTTCTAAATTTGCAGGGAAAGATGTAAATCAACTAACCGAACATAATATGGGAAAAGGAGATAAAAAAACCAGAAGAGGTAAAATTAACATTGGTTCTTACGGCGTAAGAAGGAGACGTAAAATGAATAAAATATCCGCTATTGCTGATAAAAGAGTAAAAACCAAACCCGTTAAGGCACAGGAACCAAAACCACATAAAGTAGCTGAAGAACCCACTGTAGTGATTGAAACTCCAGTGGTGATTGAAACTCCAGTGGTGATTGAACAGGTTTTAATAAATGAACCTGAGGCAGTTGCTCCTGTCCAGGCAGAAATTCCTCTTGATATTGAAGCTGCTAAACCACCCGTAAAAAAAGCAGCAACAAAAAAGACCGCTGTGAAAACTGAGAAACAGGAAAAGCCTGAAGCTGATAAAGCAAAGCCAAAAACCACAAAAGGAAAGAAGAAGACTGCTGAGTCATCTGAAGAAAAAGAAAAACCTTCAGAAGAATAAAATGGGAGTTCTATTTAAATAAATCATTTTATCGATTCAACGCCTGGCTTATGAAAGTTTGCCAGGCGTTTCTACATCACGCCCGATGCTACAGCATTATTTTTCTTCCCTGAACACGAAACAAATAGGTCAATTTGACCAACTCGGCAAACTTTACCGGGATTGGAACAAAAAGATCAATGTGATCTCTCGAAAAGATATAGATAATCTTGAAATTCATCACATCTTACATTCCCTGTCTATTGCTAAGATCTTTTCTTTTAAAGCTGGTACACATATTCTGGATGCGGGTACAGGCGGGGGGCTTCCAGGATTACCGCTTGCAATTTTCTTTCCCGAAGTTGAATTTACATTAGTTGATTCCATTGAAAAAAAGATTCATGTGGTTGAAGCCATCCGCTCTGAGCTGGGGCTATCAAATGTCAAACCTCTTAGAACAAGATTTGAGGAGATAAAAGACAAATATGATTTTATAATTGGGAGGGCAGTGACAAAAATCCCGGATCTATACAAAATGTTGCATAATAAAATATCTACTTCCCATCTCCATTCTTTCCCCAACGGGTTGATTTATCTCAAGGGAGGGGATTTTGAAAAAGAGCTTACCAAAGGAATTCCGGAATATAAGTTATATATCCTCTCAGATTATTTTTCAGAAGATTTTTTTATAACAAAGAAATTGATACACTTGTACGATTAATCTATTCATTAACTTTTGATTTTCAGCTTAATACGTTAAATGAATAAAGTATGGCGGAAAATATTCATTGTTCATCTCACAGAATTTTCATTAATTAGCTGAAAATTTCCATCATTATCAAAACTAAAAAGGAGGAATTTATGGCCGAACACAAAAAGTACGTTCCCTTCGTCTCGGCGGAGACAAATATGCAAGAATTTACCATCAGGGCCCTTATCATTGGTTTGTTCTTTGCAGTAATTTTAGGAGCAGCCAATGCTTATCTTGGTCTCAGGGCCGGTATGACCATTGCAGCAACTTATCCTGCTGCAGTTTTAGGTATGGCCATCCTGAAGATACTTAAAGGATCGATCCTGGAAGAAAACTTTGCCCGTACTGTAGGTTCCATCGGGGAATCTGTTGCTGCGGGAGCAATCTTTACTTTACCTGCATTTTTTGTTTCCGGTATCTGGAGTGAATTCTTTACTTTGGGTCATTACATCACCTCCACACTCATCCTTATCGCTGGCGGTGTTTTAGGTATTATGTTCGTAGCCCTTCTCAGAAGGGTGATGGTGGAAGATGCCGAGCTTCCTTTCCCGGAATCAATTGCAGCATCAGAAATCCATAAAGCAGGCCAGTCGGGTGCAGGTGGTTCGAAATTTCTCTTTGCCGCCATGGGACTTGGTGCACTGGTAAAAATATTAGGTGAATTAAAATTGTTCCAGTACCTGTGGGAAAAATTTATTGTATTTGGAAAACAGGTCATCACCGGTACAGTTTTTCAAGGTAATGGAGGCATGTTGTTAAGTTCACCAGGTGTAAGTCCTGCATATATGGGAGTAGGCTATATCATTGGTCCCAAACTTGGTGCTTTGAACTTCAGCGGCGGACTTCTGGCCTGGGGATTGATGGCGCCAATGATAATGTATTTCCTTATGCCAAGTGTAAATCTTCATGACTGGGCACAGTTCCTCATGACCAAAGATGCCACCCTGACTATGGAAACTGCAATGAATAAGGTTTCCGATCCAAGTTACCAGATCTTCCAAATCTGGAAATTCATTATCCGACCGATAGCCATTGGCGGTATGCTTGTAAGCGCTGCATTTACACTCTTCAAGATGAGAAAAAGCCTGAGCACCGGTATTGCAAGGTCAGTTAAAGATGTAAAGAAAGCAGCAAGCGGAATTGATTCTCATGTTCCGAGAAATGAAAAAGACATCAGTTTTGGATGGATCATGTTTGGAATTGCAGCAGTTGCTATTTTAACCTTCGGTATTACTTATTTTATTTTTGAAACGAATCTTCTGATTGCTATTGTAGCATCGACAGTGATGATCATCCTGGCCTTCTTTTTTGCATCCGTATCCGGTTACCTGGTGGGGATCATGGGGTCGTCAAATAATCCTATCAGTGGTCTGACGCTGACTGCACTTGTTGTCACTGCATTGATCCTTGTTGCGTTAGGTGTTCAGGGTAATGCAGGTGTGGCTACAGTCTTAGGTGTTGCTGCCATCGTTTGTGTTTCAGCTGCAGTGGCAGGAGAGATGCTTCAGGACCTGAAAGCCGGGCATATACTTGGTGGTACTCCCTGGAGAATGCAGGTCGGTGATATTCTTGGCGTAATCCTTGCCGGTGCTGTTATGTTTGCTGTTCTTGCCTTCCTCAATGATGGAGATATTGCAAGCGGGAAAAATCTGGGTTATACCGGTGGATTCGGAAGTAAAAACCTGCCTGCTCCGCAAGCCAGTCTTATGGCTATCCTTTCCCGCGGTATCGTGCAGGGACAAATGGCATGGCCGCTGATTATTGCAGGAATGCTGATGGGAACTGCCTTTATCCTGATGCAGGTGAAGAGCCCGATGCTGGTTAGTGTGGGTATGTATCTGCCTATTGAAACCACTTTTGCCATCTTTGTCGGAGGGCTGATCAAAGGGGCTGTTGACATGTTCGCAGAAAAGAGAAAATTCAATGACGCTCAGAAGGTGAGGGTTGAGAACACAGGAGTACTGCTTGCTTCCGGACTGATTGCCGGGGAAGCATTGATGGGACTGGCAATTGCTATTTTCGCGGTATTCAACATTTTCCTTTATAATTATTTCAGCTTCTTTAAAGAGCCAACCTTCTATATCAGTTTTATTGTACTGGCTATCATCGCATATGTTTTGATCCAGATTCCGTTAAAAAATGCAGGTAAGCCGGATGAACCAGCACCCCCTGCCTCAGGAATGTAAGCTTTATTAACTTTACAGATAAACCAGACCTCAAAGGGAGTTTCTCTTTGAGGTCTTATTTTAAAAATGAAATCATTAAGTTTTTTTCAACGAAGGAAAATCCTGAAGAAGGTAAATTATCTCGACCTGACTCCGTTGAGGCAGATGGAATTTGATGTTCTATCAGACGGGAAAGTAGATATATTGATGCCCCGGTTCCGCCACCCTGTGCTGAAGCGAATGCTTCAACCCAACTGGAAACAGGAAGTCATCAGGATACACCTGGATGAAATTGGTTCTGCAATATGGTTGCTGATTGACGGGTCAGGAAATGTAAACGAACTTTGTAGCCGGCTACAGGCAGCTTATTCCGAAAAACTACAGCCACCTGACGAGACCGAAAAGCGTATTACACAATTCCTTTCACTGCTTTACCAGCAAAAATATATCAGTTTCAAAGAAATCATCGTTGAAAAAATGGAGGAGCCTGGCGAATAAATCCATATATTTGGACAGGAATTAAATCTATCAACGGTATATATAAATAATGGAGGAAAATTTATCATGAGTAAAGACATTTTAAATCTGGAGCCAAAGGCATTATGGAAAAATTTTTATAGCCTGACTCAAATACCCAGACCATCTAAGAAAGAAGATCAAATTCAGGACTTCCTTGTAAAATTTGGAAAGAGCCTAGGACTTGAAACGATTAAGGATGAAGTTGGTAATGTGATCATCCGCAAGCCTGCTACTCCGGGCATGGAAAATAGGAAGGGAATTGTACTGCAAGGGCATCTTGATATGGTTCCACAAAAAAACAGCGATAAAGTTCATGATTTTGAGAAGGATCCTATTGATGCTTATATTGATGGTGAATGGGTAAAAGCAAAAGGAACTACCCTGGGGGCCGATAACGGTATGGGCGTTGCTGCAGCCATGGCAATCTTAGAATCAAAAGATATTCCACACGGACCGGTTGAAGCTTTGTTTACCTGCGATGAAGAAACAGGGATGACCGGTGCTTTTGGCCTTAAGCCAAACGTATTAAAAGGCGATATCCTGATGAACCTGGATTCAGAAGATGAAGGGGAATTGTATATCGGGTGTGCGGGTGGAACTAATGCCAACATGAAGTTCACATATAAAGAAGTTCCTGCCGATTCCGGCGTTGTTGCATATAAGCTTGCCGTTACGGGTCTTAAAGGAGGACATAGTGGTGTTGATATTCATCTGGGAAAAGGAAACTCAAATAAGGTGCTTTTCCGTATCCTTTGGCATGGAGTAAAGAAACATGGGTTGCGTCTTTCATCGGTTGACGGAGGCAGTTTAAGAAACGCCATTCCGAGGGAATCATTTGCAATCATAACCATTCCTTCAGATAAAAAGGAAGAATTTTTGAAATGTTTAGTTGATTTTACCGTGAAGATCAGGAAAGAATTGTCAGCTGTAGAACCGGATCTGAAAATTGAAGCCGTTGCTGTGGAGACGCCTAAGATCATGATTGATGAGAAAACACAGAATAGTCTCATCAATGCTGTTTATGGATGTCCCAATGGCGTAATGCGCATGAGCAACGAAATGCCAGGCCTTGTAGAAACTTCTACTAACCTTGCTATTGTAAAGTCCGAAAACGGAACTATCAGAGTACATTGTTTACTCCGCAGCTCTGTTGATTCTGCAAAAATGGATCTCGAGCATATGATACAATCTGTGTTTGAGCTTGCCGGGGCAGAAGTCAGTTTTGACGGACAATACCCCGGATGGAAACCAAATCCCGGTTCACCCATCCTCAAGGCAATGCAGGAAATCTACCAAAAGAAATTCGGAAACATACCGAAGATAATGGCAATACATGCAGGTCTTGAATGTGGTTTGATGGGAGGTGTTTATCCAAACTGGGATATGATTTCTTTCGGACCGACTATTCGTTTTCCACATTCTCCGGATGAGAAAGTCAATATCGTAACCGTTCAGAAATTCTGGGATTTCTTGGTTGAGACACTAAAACATGTCCCGGCTAAATAATAAATCGCTTTGGTTTTCTGAATTTATTTAAGACTCAGGTAGCTTATCTGACCTGAAAGGGATGGATTATGCTTTGCATCCATTTCAGTCACGAAGGCATCCTTAAATTCGCCTGCTCTTAAATGATCCCTGTACCAGGTGGCCTCCTTCTTTGTTGAGAATTTCCCAACAAAACATCTGAGGATACCATCGCTGCCTCTGCAACTCATAACATCATTCAGACCGTTAAAATGAGGTGTAATGAAGGAAAATGCACCTATCTGGACTGTGTAAAGAACTTCGCTTTGTTGTTCTTCATTAATTGTAGCCGAAGATTTTAGGAGTTCTGCAAGGGGACCGTTGATGAGGCGATGATAGCAATTTTCAAAGAAATCAGGTGGTAATAAATGAAGATCTAATGTATCTCCATCATGGAATTTATTGAGATCGATGGCTGTTTCTTTCATTATTGAAGGAGGCACTGAAATTTTAAATTCAGTCCGGCGGTTTGCCTGGTGTTGGGCTTCTGTGCAATGAACCCCTTCTGCACAATTACAATTATTTGTCAATTGAGTCTTACCGTACCAATGACGGGTAATTCTTGAACTCTCAACCCCACCCTTGACAATATACTGAAACGCTGAATTAGCACGCTTCTCGGTGAGCACCATATTATATGCGTCAGATCCACGGCAGTCGGCATGGGATCCCAACTCAACTGTGATTGGAATCTCTTTCATGATCCGTATTAATTTTTTTAGCGTAGGTTCGGCATCGGGACGAATAAAATAGCGGTCAAAATCGTAGTAGATATTTTCGATCTTATAGGTTTGCATTACCCCTGCATTATCAAGAAGGAGATCATTTGAAAGACTGGCTTCAGCCAGGGTACTTGAAACAGGTGAAGAGTATGGGATGCAATCAGACAGGTATCCTGTTTGCATTGCTTTCACCTTGTAATCAATCCCTGAAATTAATTCCGATTTGAAACAGCCTGTCGAGTTGGACTTATGAACATAAACTTTCCCATTTTTCTCATTGAGGAAGAAAATAGTTGCTGATGGTACTACTTCATTATTTGACCGGTCTTTAATACAACCGGAAACCACGACTTTTTGCAAAGTTGTTTCTGCAATCATCGTTTCTGTTTCCTTGCCGGTTTGTAGTTGCTGAATTTTGGTTTCAGCCTCCGCAGTTACTGGTTCGGGTGTTGGGACAACTTTCTCAGGGGATGGAGGGGTGATATTTGTTTCGGCGGTCACAGCAGGTTGAGTTTCTTGTTGCTTTGAGACTTCCGGTTTTACTTCAGCAGGTTGTTGTTGCGGAGGTGTAACTTCTGCTGTTACCGGTACCGGTGTCGGGACAACTTTCTCAGGGGATGGAGGGGTGACGTTTGTTTCGGCGGTCACAGCAGGTTGAGTTTCCTGTTGCCTTGAGACTTCCGGTTTTACTTCAGCAGGTTGTTGTTGCGGAGGTGTAACTTCGGCAGTAACAGGTGCAGGTACAGGAACTACTTTTTCAGGGGACGGAGAGGCTTCTTTCTTTTCTTCGGTCACTACAGCTTGAGATTCCTGTTGTTTTGCGACCTCCGGTTTTACTTCAGCAGGTTGTTGTTGCGGAGGTGTAACTTCGGCAGTAACAGGTGCAGTTACAGGAATTACTTTTTCAGGGGACGGAGGGGTTTCTTTCTTTCCTTCTGTCACTACAGGTTGGGTTTCCTGTTGTTTTGTGACCTCCGGTTTTACTTCAGCAGGTTGTTGTTGAGCCGGTTGCGTCACTTCTGCAGTTACACGTTCCGGCATGGGAATTACTTTCTCAGGGGACGGAGGGGGTTCTTTCTTTTCTTCAGTCACTACAGGTTGAGATTCCTGTTGTTTTGTGACCTCCGGTTTTACTTCAGCAGGTTGTTGTT
>JBEKQA010000019.1:0-26241 GCA_049520195.1 Bacteroidales bacterium | reverse complement strand
AAGCATTTCCTGCATTTCTTCAGTGAAACTTCTCTCGTCATCAATAACAAGAACTGTCATCATATCTTCCATCTGAAGCAATTTTTTGTAAACAAATAAACGATTCTTTGAGAGTCTATTTTATTATTGTTTTTCAGTTTGTTTTGTCTTGTTTTTTTTAACAGAAATCATGATTCTGATTTTTGTCCCTTCAAGCCGTTCACTCTGGATATCAATGGTCCCATTCATATCGCGGATAATACCAAATGAGATGGAAAGACCGAGCCCTGTGCCAACGCCTTCTTTTTTTGTTGAGTAGAATGGCAGCATCACTTTATCGATATCATCTGGATAAATCCCGATACCATTGTCTTTGACCTCAACACAAACATATTGATTTTGATAGTAAGATAGGATTTCGACTACCTGGTGAAAATCATGTTTCAGAAATAATTCCTTCTCCTCAATTGCGTCTTTTGCATTGATGATCATATTGACTATTACCTGTTCAAACTTATATGTGTTGCCAATGGGCTGAGGAAGCTCTGGATCAAGGCTCAAAACAAAGTGAATGCCTTTGTGCTTGAACTGTTCGGAAATCATGGATTTGGCATTCCGGATACTCTGATTTATATCGAAACTCGATTGGATGTAATCATCATGATCTTTTGAAAAATCCCTGACATGATCAATAATGTTCCTGATACGTGTAATGTTATCGAATATCTTGGTGGTTTTATTTTCAAGGTAGTGTCTGTCAATGGAATTGCTGTTCATTGACAGGATCAGGTTATCCATGATCATTGAGATCGTATTTAATGGTTGGTTGATTTCATGAGCCATCCCCGCAGCCATAACGCCAATTCCTGCCATCCTTTCCGTATGGATAAGCTGTTCATCCATTCTTTTTCTTTCAGAGATGTCACGGATTACAATTAGGTAATCATTTGTACTCTCTATTTCCCTTCTTAGGCGGGTGATATACATCTCTCCCGCAAACCTTGTACCATCGTTTCTGATAAGGGTCAATTCAAAGGTATGTGTTATTCCTTTACGTACTTTGTCAGAAAAATATATTCTTTTTTGCTTACGAAGTTCAGCTGGAATGAATTCCAGAAACCTTTTCCCTATCAGTTCATCTTTTTGTGAGGCTTTAAAAATTTCAAGTGTAATATTTGAAACCTCAGTTATCTTGCCATGTGAATTAATAATGACAATACCTTCTTTTGTGGCACCTAAGAGTATTTTATGTTTTTCTTCAGATTCTATCAACTCTTGTTCTACACTCTTACGGTGGAACGAACTGGAAAACAGATTTGAAAGCGTAATAAGAAGATTGAATTCTTCAATCGTCCATAATCCTGCATGTTCAATATTATCAAGCCCAAGACACCCGTCAATTTCACCTTTCCCCATGATTGGAAGCAATACCAATGACTGAATCCCAGATCTGTGTAGCATCGATTTGTTCAATTCTGATCCGGCCGGCATCTTCGAAACATCAGGGATCAACAATTCATGATTTCTCTCAAGTTCTTCAAAAAACCAACCTGATAAAAGGTGTAGATTTTTATCCTGGTCATAGAGAACATTTGATTCGCCTTGATCATTCAACACATATACCTGATTCAGGGCTTTATTTGTTTTGTTTTGGATCAGTATGAATGCAGTTCTTGCTTTAGAGTAATTACGTATTTCTTTAAGGGAATCATAAATCGTCCTGTCAAAATCTGCTAAACCGACGAGACGGCTTGAAATAGTGGAGACCACTTTTTCAATGAGAAGTTTCTTTTGAAGATTATTTTCAGCAACTTTCCTTTCTGTAATATCGCGAACAATGGCCGTAAAGAATTTCCCTTCCAGTGTTGAGAAAGTCCCTAATGAAATTTCCAATGGAATTATTTTCCCGGATTTGTGGATCCCTGGCAGTTCTATCCTCTTTCTTTGATTCACAGAGGTGTCATTGATAATCCTGCTGATAAGATCCATTGGGTTTTGCTGGTCCTTCGGTTTGAACAGGGAAGTGATTGGTCTGCCCATCATTTCATCTGTCCTATAACCGAAAATATTTTCAAATTCAGGGTTCAGATAAACAATCTTTCCTTCCTCATTTATGCTGATTATAGCATCTGTGGCTGATTCAGCAAATATCTGAAACCTTTGTTCACTCAAACGTAATGCTTCTGCAGCACGTTTCCTCTCGTGAATCTGATTTACAAGTAAAAGGAGCCGGTTTAGATCAAGGGGTTTCATTTCAAATGAAACAATCTTTTTCCTCTTAACAGCCTCAATTGCAATCTCTATAGTGCCATAACCGGTGATAATTATAAATTCCATTTCTGATATTCGGGATAACTCTTCAACAAGGGCTAATCCATCACTATCAGGTAATTTAATATCAATGAGAGCTAAGTCGAACTTCCTCTTAAGACAAATTCCAATTGCAGTTTTACGGTTAGGAGCAATTGCTGTCCCGTATCCATTCTCTTCAAGGATATCTTTCAGCGAAAGTGTTAGTTCAACACTATCGTCAATTATCAGAATATTGAAAATATCTTTCATCCTGAAACTTGATTATCAATTTTAAAAAGGTTTGTTCCGTTCTGGTGTTCAATTTGTCGCAGAATTGAAAGTAGATTGTCAATATTAATTGGCTTCTCAAGTAAGGCGTATGCACCATTCTGTTGCACCATCTTTACCATATGTTCCAGTTCAGAAAGAAAACCGGTAATGGCTACAACCACAACTTGTGGGCAAATTTCGCGTATCTGAATGTAGGTCTCTAGTCCGTTCAAAGGAGGCAACTTCATATCAAGAAGCAGAATATCAATAACAGTTGTTTTGATTTTTTCAATAGCAGATAAACTATCCAGGGCATATGATACACGGAAACCTTTTTGTTGAAGAATATCCAAAAGATTACGACATAGATTCTCGTCGTCATCTACTACCAGGATCATTGACCCTTTTGGAATGGCATGCTCAATAGTAGTAAATAATTTATCAAAATCAAGGGGTTTCCTAAGGCATGCAAATGCCCCCTCCTGTATCGACTCCTGTATCAGTTCCTCCAGCGCATAAGCGGTTAGCATGATAACCGGAGTAACAGGCGAGATACTCTTGATCTTTTTAAACGTTTCAACGCCATTCATCACTGGCATTTTGATATCCATAAGTATGAGATCGACTGGCCTAACGCTGATGATATCCAGAGCCTGAAATCCATCATTGGCAATCAGTACCTTATAACCCTTCAATTCAAGGATATCACTAAGGTTCTGAACAAATTCCTTGTTGTCATCTGTTAGAAGAATCGTAAAAGTCTTTTTCATTTTTGGCCTTTTGTGAGTTGAAAAATGTTAAATAATTCTTGATATCCTATTAAATTTATATATGTTATATTTCTTGCATCTTAAGACTTTTCATTTCTAACTTAGTTCTGGCTTACTTCTGGTAAATGGATGGAAAACCTGGCTCCCATTCCAGGTTTCGATTCAACAGATATTTTTCCACCATGATTTTCAACGATCATTTTCGTTATAGATAGCCCCAGGCCAATACCCTTAGCTTTTGTAGTGAATAAAGGCAAAAATATTTGCTCTATAAGGTCAGAACTAATGCCATTCCCGGTATCGGCAAACGAAATTTCCACCTCACCATTTTCCATTCTCTGTATGCCAATCTTAAGTGTTCCGGTTCCATTCATAGCTGACACCGCATTCTTCACAAGGTTGTCAATCGCCATGCGGATTTGTTCTTTCTCTGCCATAATGAAAAGCTCCTTATCTGGAAAATACTTCATAATTGTTACTGTATCAGGTATTTGACATTCATCCAGACAGTCACTAACAAGTATCCGGATTCCATGTTTTTTGAGGATTGGTTTGTTTAAGCGTGTAAGGTTCAGAAGGTTTTCAATGATTGAAGTGGCAGTTCTTACACTTTGGCTGATCCGGTCGAGATGTTGCCGTACTTTCTCATCTTTTTCTTCCAGCCGCATTTGTAAGTAATAAATTGAACTATCAATTACACCAAGAGGATTACGAAGTTCGTGGGAAATATTCCCTGAAAATTCTCCAAGAATTGCCAAACGTTCCTTACGTATCAGTTCTTCCTGGGCTGCTTTTAATTGCCGGGAGGTTTCATTCATATCCTCGATCATATAAAGCATTGCAAGCTGACTCCTGTTTAGTTCATTGATATTATTTTCAAGATCTTTGGTCCTCTCGATAACTTTGGCCTCCAGATCATATTTCACATGATGAAGTTCCTCATTTGCCTCATTCAATTCACGGGTCCGGTCTCTGACTTTTTTCTCCAGGTTTTCATACAGGCTTCCCAATTCATTAGCCATATCATTGAAGTTGATTGCAACTTGACTTAACTCATCCTGCCCTGTGATTTCAAGCTTCTGTTTAATATTCCCTTTCGCCATCAGCGTAGTCGCAGTGCTTATTGCCTTGAGCCTCTTAATTATTGATAGTGAAAGTGAGAATGAAATAATTAGACTAATCAAAATACTAAAACCGATAATGACTATTCCGGTGATCTTTGCATTAGTTGCTGATTGAATTGAAACTTCTGTATCTAATATGGCTCTGTTTGTGGCATAGTCCCCTATCTGGTCTAATTGAAATTGGAGAAGTCGGACTTGTGAATCTCCCTCATTCTGATTGGCTTTCTGCATCTGGTCATATTTCCCATTGTTGGCAAGCGAAATTGCTTTATTGAAGATGAGTTCCCATCGGTTATAATTCATCCTGGCGTTAACAGCCAAAGTTCTCCCTCTGGCCCCAAGTATTTGTCTCTGAATTAATGAGAACAGTCTCAACACCTGAGTATTATCTTTTCTGATGGCATTTACTTGTCTGTTAAAATTCGTGTGATCAGAAGAAAAAGAGATATTGTTTAGTTTTTGCTGTATCGATAAAACTAAGACTTCTACATCCTGAGAAGCACGTGACACAACCACGGGATAAGCAAGCGTATGTTCAAGTGAAGAAACAACATTCTGAATGACATATATTTCTACAAGGCACACTATGGTAAATATAAGTATGATTGCACTAAATCCGCTTAACAACTTTTGCCTAATACCAAATTTCATCTTTTAATTAATTTTAATGGTCATTAAAGCAAGTATTGTCAACATATTTTCTCTAAACAGATTTTTGAGGTGTATGTCCTCTGTTAATCTTGTCCAGCATAGATTCCAGTTCATCTATCCTTGTTCTCATCTCTTTCAGCCGTAATTCTCTGTCAATGGTAGCTTTGTAAAATCTTTCGAGCTCATTTATACGCTCCTGTAACTCTTTTGTTTTTTGTTCTACCTTTCCTTCCAAAATAATATTCATCTCTTTCACTTCATTTTCCATCTTTTTACGCTCCGTTATATCTCTTACAATTCCCCACATTCCATCGTTGATCCCTTCTTTATTTTTATGCAGGAATAAACGAACCTCAACTGGAAAGATGCTGTTATCTTTCCTGCGGTATTCTATCTCGAATATATCAGAATAACCTTGGTTAAAAAAGCGATCATCAATTATACTATCGACCTTAACATACCATTTTTCGGGAACAATACTCCTGATGGATTCCAGGTTTGCTATCTCTTCTTGCGAATAACCGGTCATCATTAGAAAGAAAGAATTTGTTTCAATGATATGCTTGTGCATATCCATTAACACAAAACCATCACGCAAACTTTCATACAACATGCGGTATTTCCTCTCAGATTCAAGTAATTCGTTTCGAGCTGCAACCGGTTTTGTTATATCTACTGACATTAAAATGATGCCATGAATGTCCCCTTCCATATTAAGTAAAGGTGCGGTATAAATTTCAAGGTCTACTTCCTTATCAGTAAGAGATTTATAATGAATCTCCATGGCATTAATTCTTTCTGCGCTTAGGATTCGGTTTATATCAAACTCACTTAAAACGGCTTTGATTTGAGGTAGCTCCTGAAAATATTTACCTGTAACTGGGGATTCTGCGTCTGCTGGATATCCCATCATCGCTTTCATGGCTGGATTTTCATAAGTCATTTGCCCTGACTTATCCAGGAACAGGATTCCGACAGGCGCCGCTTCAACCAGACCATGATTAAACATTTCCGAAATGATAAGCGATTCCTGCGTTTTTTTCTGTTCAGTGATATCAAAATTTATACCTGTAAGTCGTAAGGGTTTTCCTGCGGTATTTCTAACAACCTGTCCATAAGCTTTTATGTAATGTATGCTGCCATCTTTAAAAACTGCCCTGAATTCGCAATCATACTCCTTATCACCCCGAAGAGCTTGCTCTATTTCTTTTTGATTCTGCGTAATATCATCAGGATATATATGTTTTTCCCATGAGCTCAGGTCATTTGAAAATTCTTCCTTTTCAATGCCATATATTTCGAACATTTTGTCATCCCAAAGCAAGTTATTGTTCACAATATCCCATTCCCAAACTCCCATCCCTCCTGAGTACGTTGCCAGGTTAAACCGGTCAAGCAGATGCTCAATCTCCTCTTCTGCATTTTTACGGTCTGTAATATCACGAACAACTGCCCACATCCCTTCATATTTACCCTTTTCATCCCTGATAAGAGAGATTCTTACTTCTACCGGGAAAATCGTTCCGTCTTTACGAATGTACTCCTTTTCATAAACATTCGAATACCCATAAGGAATTACTTGGTTGGCTACGATCCGTTTTTCATATTCATGCCATTGTTCTGGGGTTATATCCTTGATGTTAAAACGAACTAACTCATCTTCTCTGTATCCCACCATGCTTTGAAAGCTGGAATTGAACTCTTTGATATTTCCTTGCATATCAGTTCTAGTAAACCCATCCATCATACTTTCGAAAAGCTTACGGTATTTTGTCCCGACAGAACGTATCTCTTCCACCGCACGTCTGCTGCCGGTTATATCAAGAAACACAGTGGCAAACCATTTATCCTTAGGAATAAAGACAGATATTTCAAAATACCGGTCAAGAGGCTTGAAATAGGTAGTAAAATAATAAGGTTCACCGGTTTCTATAACATGCTCATAAATATCTAAATATGGCGGTGGTGTTACACCATAAAGCTCACTTGCAAGTGATCCTTTTGCTTTATCTAAAGGAATTCCTAAATTCTTTTCAAAAGAAGGATTAACTTCACGGATGATATAATCAATGGCTTCTCCCTTATCATTGTATATCATCTGATGGATGGCTACTCCTTCCGTCATTGCTGTGAAGAGAGAATGAAAGTTCAATTCATTTTCTACTGAATTCTCAGCTGCAGATTCTGTGGACTTTATGTTAATCTGTTCTGTCATATTTGAACATTCATTTTTTGACTGGTTTCTCCAATCATATCCTTCACTGCGGTATACCCGTATTTGCACTCAATATTTCTTCCAGATACTTACGAATAACTTGATACGCTAATAACAGGTACATTCTAAAGGAAATTGAAAATTTTGTCCCTTGAATTCTACACTTTGTTTTTCCTTCTCTAGTCATCACACTTTTAAAGAATATTTGAAAGTTGTCGATGTAGTAGAGAGAAGAAAAATACGATTTAAATATCTTATAAATTCCTGCTCCAGATAAAGCTAGTTAAAGGTACTAGCTAACATTCATTTTTCCAATAGTGGTAATCCATAATTTTTGACTACGGGAAACCGCTATATAGATTGCTGAGATAAAATTTAAACATTTGTTTATAAATAGATTAGTAATAAAATATGGCGTGCAATCTGCACGCCATATTAATTGAAAAAAAACGGATTTGTCTATAATTCTATTATTCATGTACCATAACCATAGTAAAATGCAATCATTCTTTTAGTAAAAAAAATGATCGTCTTCATCAATGTATGGTTTAAAAATGAGAAAGTTAATTTTATATTAAATTTGTTTATTATAAATTTGATATGGACAATTATTCTGATTCTTTAGAGTGAATAAAGCAAAACGATATTTGATTTTCAACTAATTGAAAAGGAGGATTGTTGATTTATTACGGTAGAAACCCTTCGATCTGTTGAAGGAATTGACTTATGACTTGTTTAGCAGATAGTTGAATTTTACGGTCTGATTACTTGAAATATGCGTTTCAATCCATGGTAATTTATCTTTTTTATTTCCTTGATATAATTGATTAGCAATTCGGCTGTTGTAATCGATCCCGTTATTCCGGGATCTTTGTGGTTAAAACGGTAACTTGCAGCAATATAACTATTCATTACAACAGTATATTCTTTCTCGGCATTTAAAACGTTTCCTGATTCATCAAATAGATCAACTTTTATAAAATTACCGTTCCGATCAGAGGTTACTCTGTATTTCATCCCTGAAACTTGCAGGTCCGCTCTCTTTTCTAGATTCCAGGAATAACTTATTAACGACTTTATTTCTTCAGTATTCATCCTGAATGTCACCACAAGATTTCCGAAAGGATCAATCTTGTAAATGTCTTTTATTCTGATGGGACCTTGCAACAATGAACTAAACCGGATACCCCCCTGATTTAAAAAAGCAATATCTGCCTTTAACTGATGGGTAAGCGCATCTGTCATTAAGCATCCGAGCTCATCATAACCTTTCAAATTTGTCGAAACTATACCGATAACTTTGTTAAATTCTTCATTATCATTGTATTTGGCACACAGGGCAGTCGACAATGAATCACTTCTGTGCAGAGCCGTGATCGGGATAACCTCATCATCACGCTCCGCCACAAGACCATTTTCAATGCTGAGGGTTGTCTTTCCTATGTAGTTCAGATTTGATCCGTCCTGAACAATCATCACCCCGTTTTCCATAATTGGCTTTTCAATCAGGGTATGTGAATGACCCCCGATGATCTCGTCAAATTCAGGTATGGAATCAGCTAATCTTATATCCGTATCAACTCCCAGGTGCGTCAGACCAATAAGGATTCCGTATTGTTTTTTAAGCCATTTGTATTCTTTGGCCCTACTAATACCGTTAGTAAACCGAATCCCTGTCACCTTTGAAGGATGAGTATCGGGAATCCCCTTGTCATTGATTTCTAGTATACCCAGTAGGGCGATGTGAATTTTATTTCCAACATCTAAGATAAAAAAAGGATTAGGCTGTTCTAATGTGCCTCCGTCAACCTTTAAATTACAACATATAAACGGAAATTTTGCCTGCTCAAACCTCTTATTAAGGGTCTCCTGTCCCAGGTCAAATTCGTGATTACCTATCGCACTGACATTGAATCCGCAGTGATTCATCAGATCAATCATCGGGGACCCTTTATCCAACGCCATGTCAACTACAGGATTACCTGTGAAATTATCCCCGGCCGATACCAGGAAAACATAAGGATTGGTTTTCCTCAGACTATCAGCAAGATATGCTAATTTCGGGAGATTGTCTATCTTAGCGTGCATGTCGTTAACATGTAAGATAATTACATTCGTTCTGCCTTGTTTCGTTCCTTGCTGTGAAAAACTCTGGAACGACAACAACAGAGCCAGTCCTGTAAAGAAAAGAAATCTGATCTTTCTCATTCTCCTGCTTTAAATATGAACTTTAACCCGGTCGATCTTTATTTTCACTCGCAGCTTCTTAATATAAATAAAGACGAATGGAACAAAGTTAACAGAAATTCTGAATAAAATTTACTAAACCGTGGGTGAAAAGTACTTGCTCTTAGCGGATTTTTTCACTATATTTGTTTGAAATAGAATCAAAAATCAAAGATTTTTCCCATTCCCTGATGGTAAGTGGTACCATATAATTTTATGATTCCCTGGGGTCGATCCTAACTCGTTCAAATTCTGTTACTTATTTACTTTGCCTGCGTCCTGTCTGCGTCCTTCCTTCGCTCATCCTTCGCCTTACCTTAAGTCTTCCGGTAATCAACAATTGATGTTGACATAGGCAATATTAATCATTCCTGCAGATGAGTCTAATTGCCCGCCCAACAGGTTTCTTTAAGATCTTTGGTCAGGATTTTACCGAATGAATTCTTTCCCCTTTTCTCCTTTATAGAGCCGAAAACTCAGTAATTTATTATCTTTGAATCAGAATTTTATAATGAACAATGCAGTTTCATTTTCTCAGAAATTTATTTAAGGATAAGCACGCCCCTCGGTTCGGGGCATTGGATATCTTGAAATATATCGGCCCAGGATTATTAGTCACGGTTGGCTTTATTGATCCCGGTAACTGGGCCTCCAACCTGGCAGCAGGCTCTGATTTTGGCTATACTTTACTGTGGATGGTCACACTCTCAACCATCATGCTTATTATCCTTCAGCACAATGTGGCTCACCTCGGGATTGCTACAGGCCTTTGCCTGGCAGAAGCTACAACAAAATTTACCCCTCGCTGGGTTTCACATACCCTCCTTTCATCGGCTATGGTCGCTTCCGTTTCTACCTCACTTGCAGAAATATTGGGAGCAGCAGTAGCATTGAACATGCTATTTAACATACCTATTCCAGCAGGAGCAATTCTTACGTTCATCTTCGTCGGGATCATGCTTCTTACTAACTCTTATAAAAAGGTCGAAAAATTTATCATTGCCTTCGTCTCAATTATCGGACTTTCATTTCTTTATGAACTGAAACTCGTCGATATTAACTGGACTGCAGCCGGCATCGGATGGGTAAAGCCTTCTGTCCCGGAAGGATCTATTATCATCATTATGAGCGTATTAGGAGCTGTCGTCATGCCTCATAACCTCTTTCTGCACTCCGAGATCATCCAAAGCCGACAATGGAACCTGGAGGATGAAAAGGTGATTAAACGTCAGCTGGACTTCGAACTCTTTGATACTCTGTTTTCAATGATTCTTGGGTGGGCAATCAACAGCGCAATGATCATTCTGGCTGCCACAACCTTCTTTAAAAATGGAAATCATATTACTGAACTTCAACAGGCATCTGCAATACTTCGTCCTCTGCTTGGATCAAACGCAGCAATCATCTTTGCCCTAGCCTTGCTGTTTGCAGGCGTCGCCTCATCAATTACCTCAGGAATGGCCGGAGGGAGTATCTTTGCCGGCTTCTTCTCGGAACCCTATGATATTCACGATAACCATACCCGATTGGGTGTGATTATTTCTCTTCTGGTGGCTTTGCTCATAATCTTTTTTATTAGGGATCCATTTTATGGCCTGATCATATCACAAATGATCCTGAGTATCCAGTTGCCTTTCACAATCCTTTTGCAGGTATATCTTACTGCTTCAAAAAAAGTGATGGGTAAATATGTTAATAAGAAACGAACTACTTTTATTCTTCTTCTCGTAGGTGGTATTGTGATTTATCTCAATATACGACTCCTTTTTCTTCTTTTCTCATAAAAGATTTTACCTTTGCCTCTTGGATCTCTTTTAAAGGGTTATACATCATTCTTAATATTTTGTGATAAAAAAGATTCTTCAAATCCTGCTTTTCATTTTCATTAGCTTTCTGGCCTTCGAACTGGTTATCTATTTTATTGCTCCGGTTTATAATTTTCCTGAACCAAAACCTTTTTCAGGACAAAAACTTTACAATCCGTATCAGGGAATCAATAGTCTGAATTGGAAGAAGGTCAATTTTCATTTTCACGTTCGGGCTTGGGGAGGCCTGACAAGCGGACGTAATAATTCTGTAGAAGATTTTTGGAGTACCTATAAAAAACTGGGATATGATGTTCCTTGTATATCTGACTATCAGCATATTAATACTTTTAATAAGGATTCTTCTTTTTATATCCCTGCTTATGAACATGGCATTGGAGTGAGAAAAAAGCATCAGTTGCTGATAGGTGCAAGGAAAGTTCTTTGGCTCGACTATTCATTGTTTCAGGATCTGAATCATAAGCAATATATTCTGAATCTCCTTCACGATCAGAATGACCTGGTCGCCATTGCCCATCCTGACTGGGAACAGGGCTATTCTCTTGATGAGATGAAGTATCTGTCAAACTATCAGCTGGTTGAAGCGTTGGATAATAACTGGCGTTCGGTTCCGCAATGGGATGCCGCACTTTCTTCTGGACACCCTGTCTTTATAGTTGGAGATGATGATGCTCATAACATACATAATCCTTACCAGATTGGAAGATGCTGCACTTTTGTAAATTCCTCCACGCTGCAATCGACTGATCTTTTGAATGCTTTGAAAAGAGGTGCTGCTTTTGGGGCCGATATTTATATGTCAGAAAACGAAACCTTTGACCAGAAAGCTGTGCGTGCCAGGTTAATACCTCTCCTTGATGCTGTGACCTTAAAAAATGATACACTAAGGGTGAAAACCAGCAAAAAGGCTATCAGGTTTACCTTTATAGGCCAGAATGGTAAAATAAAAAAACTAGTCAGATTCACTAATGAGGCCTGGTACAAAATTCAGCCGGAAGACACATACATTCGTACAGAGGTTAAATTCTTCAATCATTATGGAGGCCCCGGAACGGTCTTTTATCTGAATCCTGTCTTCCGTTATAATGGGGATCAAACTGTAAATTCACTTAGAGCTGAAGTTAATTATCTGAAAACCTGGGTCCTTCGTATTGCTACTCTCCCTTCTCTGCTGGTACTTCTTATCTTTGTAATCTATCATTGGCACAAAAAGGCAAAAATGATGAATCCGGATGAACGAGGATAAAAGAATTAACCGGGCAATGATTGTTTTGCTGCTGGGTTCCTTTATCCTAAGGGCTTTTGTGGCTGGTTTTATCGAAGTGGGTAATGATGAAGTGTATTATTGGACTTATGCCAAATTCCCTGATTGGAGCCACTTTGACCATCCTCCTATGGTGGGCTTGGTCATCCAGCTGTTTACCCTTAATCTCCGATTCGACCATGAATTCTTCCTGAGACTGGGAGCAGTCGTTTTCGGTACTTTGAACACAGGCCTGATTTTCCTTATCGGAAAAAAGATAAAAAATTCTCTCACAGGTTTTTATGCTGCGCTCTTATTCACAGCTTCAATCTATTGTTTCATCATTGCGGGAATCTTCATCATGCCCGATACACCTCAGGTGCTGTTCTGGCTTTTAAGTCTATGGCTTTTAATTGATTGTCTGCCGGATAAGGATCTAACTAAAGCAAACAGGCTCAAGCTCCTGCTGGCAGGTGTCACAATAGGACTGGCTTTATTGTCAAAATACCATTCAGTATTTCTTATTTTCGGGGTTTTTCTTTATATGCTGTTTTATAACCGTAAATGGTTCAGAGCAAAAGAAACTTACTTAGCTTTTCTCATCGCAATAGCCCTTTTCGCCCCGGTTATAATCTGGAATTACCAGAATTCGTTTGTAAGCTTTGCTTTTCACGAAAATAGGGTGGGTTACTCAGGTTTGAGGATCCGATGGGACTATTTCGGAACCGAAATTGCCGGACAGTTTTTCTATAGTAACCCGATCAACTTTATTATTGTTTTTTTATCCCTCTTTGCACTTATCGGTCGAAAGCAATTCCTCGAAAGGAAATCGCTCCGGATCTTACTGATTATGAGCTTGCCACTCGCCTTGGTATTCATGGGCTTTTCATTATATAGAAGTACCTTACCTCACTGGACGGGACCAGCTTACCTTGGACTGATTCTTGTGGCAGCCGCCTGGCTTTCAGGTATGGATTGGAAAGGACAAGTGCCAAAACTGGTTCCTTGGCCGCTTAGAATTGCAGTCTTGTTCCAACTCATCCTGATTATTGCTAGTGTTGTTCAGATTAATTATGGTTTAGTTCCGCTCAGGAAAATTGGGTTAGATGATTTTACCACTCAATTGCAGGGTTGGAAGCAACTTGGAGATAAATTCAAAACAATTGCAGAACGGGATGTGAAAGAGAATAAAATGCCTGAAAATGCCTCAATACTGACATTTAGGTGGTTCCCAGCCGCTAATCTCGATTATTATGTGGCACGGCCTTTGAATAAAGAGGTTTATTCACTCGGGACATTAAGTCTTATCCATAAATACTACTGGATTGATAAAGCACAGGGCGATCTTCCGAAAGGGACTGATGCTTATTATATTGCTATCAGTTACGAATACAGAGACCCTCACCAACGCTATGGATTGTTGTTTGATTCTATAGGGCCGCCAGATACGCTTAAGATATTCAGAGGTAAGGAACTAACATGGAAAGCATATATTTTCAGATTGTACGGATTAAAAACGAAGATTAGTTTCCGTAATTACTCTGATTTCATTGACCCCACCAATGCGCAGATTGACTACTGGATTAATCAAATCAAAACGCACCCAGCCTGGCTTAAAGACGTTGAGGAAAAAGCAAAGAAAAAGGGCGCATCTCTTAATGACGTCATGTGGGATGAGGCTTCATGGATGGTAGAACAACAGATGCATAAATAGACTGATTCTTAGAACTGATTAAAACATGTAGGAAACAACAAGGTAGATGGTGTCTTCAGGTCCGGCAAACCCAGTTTGTGGAGACATTCCCTGCGCCCATTCATAGCGGATTTCACCATTGATTTTCCAGATTGATGCACCAATTCCTCCCGTGATCCCGAATTCATATAATTTCGCATCAGCAATAGCAGGCCCTGTCGTGATCCTCTTAGTCCCGGTACCAAAAGACGTTTGTACAACAGTCTTGGAGTGAGATGACAGGATTGCATAACCGTTGGACATTCCGAAATCAATAAAAGGTTTAATTTTCCATTCAGGATATTGGTACCGAAGCAGAGTGTAAAGTTTTAAGTAACCCATATTAAAAGAAAAACTTTTATTATACTGGTCGCCAAACATTGATATACTTGATGAAGTGGCTGAGTTATTATAAGGTTTGTATACAAGTTCATCTACTAAGATCCACTTTGCGCGTTCACGGGGGAATATTACATGAAATGAAACCCCGGCTAGAAAACTATAACAATCAGACATTTTAACGTCGGTAAGATCATCCGATCCTCCCCTGAATGATATTTTTGTAAGAGTCGGCCCTGCAAGGAGTCCAAATTTACATTTTACCGTCTCTTCTTTTTTTACGAAATCTATAGTAGAATGCTGACATTCGTTATAATTGATTACCAACGATCGAAGACTAATAATGGAATAATCAGAATTATTAATTTTCGTATTAAGCGAAGGACAGTCATTAAAAAGAACAATTAACTGCCCTTTAAAAAGTTCTACTGTAGCCACATAATTATGGTGCAAAGTAGTCCCTTCAGAAGTATTCAGATAACTTTTCTTTAAAAGAAGTTCAATTAAAGGAGCGCCATCTTTTGAAACATAATAATGTTCCCTGTTATTATGATCTTTCATATAAAATAAGCTGGCTCTTCCTTTTACCACCGTTAATAAAAATAGTGCAGTATCTTTCACTATTTTGGGTTCCTTGTGCGCAATAAGATCTTTTGGCTCCAGCGAAGAAAGGTCAAGAGAAACATGACTGCTGACATAAATATCTTTAGGAGGTACAACGAATCCAGAAATATCATCGGGCTTCAGTATGCTCATCTTCCCCATGTTGTCTTTAAAATGGATCGAAATTGGATTCAGGTTCCATTCACGATAGTCAATGGTTCCTTTCACTGTGTCTTTTTTGAGAGTTATGATGTAACCTTCAATAAAGTTTTCTTGAGCAACTAGCTCATTCGAATTAAAAAGGATAAAGAAAAAGAATAAAATTGAGTAAAAAGCTGCTTTTTTCATATGGTGCTCGGAGTTTGGAGAGGCTAAAATAATAATAATCCAATACATTACCATATATTTCTACAATATTTTAAATGGTAATATAATGGAAGGAGGTAACTTTCAGATTTTCTTTAAGATACTATCTCCCCAACATCTTTTTTGGATCTACTATCTTTGTGAACTCCTCCTCAGTCAGTAATCCGAGTTCAAGAGTAGCTTCTTTCAGCGTTTTATTTTCCTTGTGTGCTTTCTTGGCGATCTTTGCAGCATTATCATACCCGATATGCGGATTCAATGCTGTGACCAGCATCAGGGTATTATCAAGGTTCTTTTGGATAGCAGGAAGATTAGGCTCAATGCCGATTGCACAGTTATCGTTAAAGGAAACACAAACTTCACCGAGCAATCGCGCAGATTCGAGAACATTGCGGATGATTAATGGCTTGAAAACATTCAATTGAAAGTGACCACTCATACCCCCTATGTTCACAGCTACATCATTACCGAGTACCTGTGCACAAACCATCGTCATGGCTTCCGGCTGGGTAGGATTAACCTTACCTGGCATAATTGATGATCCGGGTTCATTCTCTGGAAGTATGATTTCACCAATGCCACAACGGGGGCCTGAAGCCAGAAGACGGATGTTGCTGGCTATGTGCATGCAGCTGACAGCAAGAGTTTTTAAGGCTCCTGATGTCTCAACCATGGCATCATGGGCGGATAGAGATTCAAACTTGTTTGGGGCAGTAACAAATGGGTAACCAGTGAGTTCAGCAATCTTTGCAGCTACTTTCTGATCATAGTTTTTGGGTGCATTCAAACCGGTTCCTACAGCGGTTCCTCCAAGTGCTAACTCGGATAAATGCGGCAAAGTGTTTTTAATAGCTTTCAATGCGTGATCTAACTGCGATGCATAACCTGAGAATTCCTGTCCCAGGGTAAGCGGTGTAGCATCCATAAGATGTGTCCGTCCGGTCTTGGCAATATCTTTAAAGATTTCCGCTTTTTCAGCTAGTGTCTTTCTGAGTTTCTCAACACCTGGGATTGTAGTCTCGACAACTCTATTATAAGCAGATATGCTCATCGCTGTGGGAAAAGTATCATTGGAGGACTGAGATTTATTTACATCGTCATTTGGATGAATAATGGTCTTTTCTCCCAATTGCCCGCCATTCAAAACATGCGCCCGGTTGGCAATCACTTCGTTTACATTCATATTTGACTGAGTTCCCGATCCGGTTTGCCAGATTACCAGTGGGAATTGGTCATCCAGTTTTCCTGCCAGGATTTCATCACAGACAGCCACAATAAGCTCCATTTTCTCTTTCGCAAGAACGCCGAGGTCAAAATTGACAAGTGCAGCTGCTTTCTTCAGAATAGCAAAAGCTTGTATTACCTCTTTTGGCATAGAAGCAGGCTCACCGATCTTAAAATTTTCAACGGAGCGTTGGGTTTGTGCACCCCAGTATTTATCGGCAGGAACTTCTATAGTTCCCATCGTGTCTCTTTCGGTACGGGTTTTCATAATGAATGTTTTTTGGTTGATTATTTCAAAAGACTCTCAATGTTTTCAACGGGATCGCCAATCACTGCCTTATATTCTTTCTCGATGATCGGCCGCTGGATAAGTTTGGGGTTTTGTATCAGGATTCTGATCCATTCATGATCATGGAAGACTCTGCCTTTCAAATTCTTTCTGTAATAATCTTCCTTGGTTCTGACAATTTCCAGGGGTTTTTTATTCAACTTGACAAGCAAGCCTTCAAGAAGCTTTTCTGTTAAAGGGTTTTTCATGTATTCCACAATTTCAAAAGGGATCTGATTTTCTTTCAGGTACTGCAACCCGGCCCGCGATTTTTTACATTGTGGGTTGTGGTAAATCTTGATCATAGTAATTGAATTAATGAAACCTATCAAGATTGCTCATTATCAGAGCATTGTTACAGAATTAAATAGTGACGCTTCCGAATTCCATCAGGAACGCTTTGATGAATTCAGTCAGGTCGCCATCCAGAACACTTTGTGTATCAGATGTTTCATAACCAGTCCGTACGTCTTTCACCATTTTATAAGGATGCAGAACATAATTACGGATTTGGCTTCCCCATTCGATCTTTTTCTTATTTCCTTCAATCTCAGCTATTTTTTCCCGTTTCTTTCTGAGTTCAATTTCATACAATTGGGACTTCAGCATCTTTAAAGCTTTTTCCCGATTCTGCCCTTGTGACCTTGTTTCCTGGCATTCAATAACAATTCCTGTTGGTTCATGCTTCAATCTTACTGCAGTTTCAACTTTATTGACATTTTGTCCACCCGGTCCACTTGAACGGAATGTATCCCAGGTGATTTCTGATGGATTGATATCAATGACGATATCATCATCAATAACAGGGTAAGCATAAACTGAGGCGAAAGAAGTATGTCTTTTATGATTGGCATCAAAGGGAGAGAGTCTTACCAGGCGATGAACCCCGTTTTCTCCTTTAAGATAACCATAAGCATAATCTCCTTCAATTTCTATTGTAACTGATTTTATCCCGGCAACATCACCTTCAAGATAATCAAGTTCTTTTACTTTGTAATTATTGCGTTCTCCCCACCGGATGTACATCCTCATGAGCATTTGTGCCCAATCTTGGCTTTCTGTGCCCCCCGCTCCGGAATTGATTTGAACAATAACGCTGAATTTGTCTTCTTCACCGCTTAGCATATTCCTGAATTCGAGGTCTTCAATTAACTGCAGTGTTTCTTTGTAATGCTTATCAAGATCCAGTTCAGTTCCTTCACCCATTAAGTAAAATTCTACCAATACCTTCAGATCTGCAAAACTATTAGCAGCTGCTTTGTATGAATCTGTCCATGATTTTTTATTCCGGATAGATTTCATCACCTGCTCGGCAGCTTTAGGATTATTCCAGAAATCAGTTGATTGGGTGAGCTTTTCTTCTTCTTCTATTAAAGCTAATTTAGTATCGAGGTCAAAGGAACCTCCTTAGGGAGTCTAGACGAGTCTGCAGATCCCTTGCCATTTCTTGTGTAACCATGATTAGATTTTCAGTTCTTTTAATGCAGCTAATATCAACTCCGTTTCATAACCCTTACCATAAAGAAAAGATATAAGCTTGTCTCTAAGAAGGATATCTTTATCGGGCTTTATTTCTTTTTGTTTTTTAACTATCAGGTCCTGTAGTACCTTGAGGTAATCCTTATTGTCAATCTCTTCAAGTCCTTTAACGATAAATTCTTCAGGGATTCTCTTTAACCTGAGTTCAAATTCAATTTTTTGCCGTCCCCATTTATTTACGCGAAATTTACTTGTAGCGTAAACTTTCGCATATCGTTCCTCATTAATATACCCTTCTTTCTGTAATTGATTGATAATGGAAGGTATCAGCTTCTTTTGAACCGCCCAATCCTTCAGTTTTTCTTCAGTATCGCGGATGTTTCTCTCCTGGTAGCTACAGAAATGCTGAATTTTTTGTAGCACCATTTCGGGATTGATCGGTCTTCTTTGTCTGATCATAGATACAGGTTCTAGTGCAAATATACACAATTTTTCCTATTTTTCAAATACATCGATCTCTCTGAAATAATATGGCCCGTGTCCTGAGTTTTCGCTCATAAGCATAATGTACTTACAGTTTAATGGTTTTTTAGTCTCAGGAACAATACTATACACTACCTTGCTGTTACCCCATACATCAACTGGATCGACCATTGCAAGAAATTTCCATCCATTTAATTTAGGGTCGCCGTTCACAGCAGGTAAAGCAGGTTTATCTGAAATCCAAACAGAAAATGTCTCTGGTCCACGTTTTGAATCAAGAGCTGCAAATACATGTAAGCTGTCAATCCCTATATTTTGTTGAAGATCCATCACGATCCGGCCTTCTCCCTTTTCAAACCATATATCTCTTATTGAATCAGAAGGAAGAAGATCGAACATCCCATCATTACATGCCGCCAGTAAAATGCCTTGTTCTGGCATATTGGCTTTTAATTGTTCTGTGCCTGAATAGGAATAATTTACAGTTACGCCATTGGGCATATGTATATCAGCATAATCCTTCATTAAAATTTTATAAGGAAGGTCATTAAGATGTCGGTTCGTCGTGGCGGTTACTTTTGCCATGGGAATAATGTCTTCCGCAATATAACTTTTCTCAAGGTTAAGAGTAAATCCTTTTCGATTGGTAAAATCATCGTACAAAGGTTGAACGGGTATTGCCTGATCATAATAGTTTTCTGCCACAGTGATTGCAAAGATCTTTATAGCATTATTGTCTGGTAATTGCAGAAATCCTGCGGAAGGACTGACATCCATACTATACTTGAAGATATATGCATAATGGTAAGGATCGTTAATGGTATCTTTCCTCACATGAGTTGCAAACCAGGCTACCTCATCTCGTTTGATGAACCCTTTTTCCAAGGATTTTATCCTACCCAGTTTATCCCAGATCCGTTTATCAAATTGCCCGATCACACCTTCATATTTCTGAATCCGTAAGGTCTTCTTGCTTTCGCCTGCCCGGAAAAAACCATTGGTATCCTTTGTTGCTGCAGCTAGGATATATATCTTATTGTAATTTCCGGCTTTTGGCAATGGGATTTTCTGACCGCTGCAAGTAAGAACGTTATTTTGACCTTCTGACTTTTTCCCAAATATAAAATGAATTCCGTCAACGTTGATGGATTCAGGAAATAGTTCAGCAGGGATTCCGTAACCTTGTTCTGTGAAAGTACCATTTTTCTTAAATTTCTCACTACTGATTACGTTTTCATTGAACGCCAGTGTCAGAGGAGTACTCTCTGGTTCGCTGATTTTTTCAAGAGGAGAGGCAAGTGTAATTGCAAAGTTTTTCATCCCGAATTTTGTAAGACTAACTTCAAGTTTCCCATCTTTTAACGTTGCTTCCCCTGTTTTGCGTTCCTGTCCGTCAACTTCATATGCGGAGGTTATCTTTCCGGCAAATGTAACCTCGACATTGTCAATGTCCTTTCCAAAAAGTTCTTGCAAACGAACAATAATTTGTTTTCCGGTCTCTGCCTTTTTTATTGCCCTGATATCCACCTGGGGCGTACTGACTTTTACGAAACAAAAGGTATTACCCAGTATTCCTGAATGTTCCGGGACCTGGAATACCTTCATTGGCTGATTTACGCTTCGGCCTTGCCATTCTGATTGACCAGTTCGCCAGTCACCCTTGTGACTGAACAATCCGTATGTAAATTCATGGGTTCCCCAATCCTGGGTCGCCTGATCATGATAAAAATTTGTGGTTGGAGTGTATAGCAAAGTTAGCCTGAGGGTTTTGTCATCTGGCTTATCAGAACCGAATTTGCAATCTTCCATCACAGTAACCCCAAATGCGCCGGATTTATCTGTCAAATCAAACCATTCACGGGAAGGAACCTCGTATTTTTTTTCATCGTTCGTTGCCCGTTCAATAGTTCCAAATCCGAGATTATAAGTTGCTAAAGGATTACTGGCCGTTAGAGGGAAAGAAGCTTTAAGACAGACCCCTTTTGATTGCCAATAAACCGTGTTACGGAATAGGATTCTTTTCCCGCTTTCTCCTGCAGTCAGGCTGATATTCTGTACGAAGACAGAGTTTCTTGCGGTCCTTTCTATTTTCAATGTAACTCTGACAGGGCCATTTTCCGTGAGCGTGATCTTGGGAGTTCCATCTACATATCCTATCGGAGGATTCTTACGGTCATTCCAATCCATATTCCAGGCAGGCCAGTACTCAGGGTGTTCTTTCTGAAATTCAAGACGGGCAGGAGCGTTGAGGATTTCCTTGTTCAGTTTTTTATCAATTATTGAAGAAATATCGCCATTGGGATTGAAAACTACTTTATAAAATTCATTTTCAAGAAAATTAATTCCTGTTAGAAGAGTGTTTTTTTGTTCACTCTCTTTTTTGGAAGCTACCACATGATAAGTAGCTAAACCGAATGAGGGAATAGTGGCAAGGAACAGGAATTTTACAGAGACTTTTGTTTTGCTTAGTATTTGTGATAGTACTTCATTTCCATCGGGACCATAAACCTGGATAAAATCAGGGGACCCTTCAGGATAATTCATTTCAACCTCCACTACATCCTGGCGTGATATAGCAATGGGATTGTATACAACAATTGCTATCCCTTCCCCTCTGGTGTCCATAGCCCGGATCACAGTACCTGCTGAGCTTTCTAAAGTAGATGCAAATGTATTCTGAGCTAGTATCTCATCATTCCATGCATATACATAGGCTCGAGGAATACACGTTCCGGGAAGTATATCATGCATTTGGCTCCCAAGCGTCAGCCACCAGGCTCCGTTCAGGGTAGAGAAAGGATATGGTATTCCTCCAAGCCAATCAGCTGCTACAGCCAGTGGTTCGGCTGACTGTGCCAGCAACTCATTTTTTCTGTTCCAACGCTTCATATATGCCTCGGAAGAAAGTGACCCGGCTGAATGTTGTGTCAGTAAAAGGTCTCCCGAATAGGTTGGAAGACTTTGCTTTTGTTCGTCGTTAAGGTCCCGGAATAGCTGATCGGAAGAACAAAGGTATACATGTATTTTACTGTCAGGATTTTGAAGGCTTCCCATTCCGTTTTTAACTGCATCCTCGGAGGGCGCTCCACCAACATCCCCCGTTCCGTAATAGCGGTAATCAGCATATACTCCGTATTTCTTGCCATTGTCCATAACACGATCAACCCAGTATTTAACTGTATCCAATCTGGGTTGGATGTCGCTTCCATAACTCGTTGGATTTAAAGCAGCTACAACTCCTTTGCCATCAGGACCAATCCAGTTTCCGATGTTGAAAGGAATTCCAACGGCAGAGCCCCATACGAGCTTTTGAGTGGAAAAGCCTTTGATTCCGCAATTAGCGAGAACTGATGGAATATGTGCCTGAAACCCAAAACAATCAGGAAGAAGAAAATCGACACTTTCCTTCCCAAATTCATTCCTGAAATAATTATTACCATAAAGTACTTGTCTCAAAATAGATTCCGGAGAAGGGATATTGACATCACATTCGTCAACAGATGAACCTCCAACAAACCACCGTCCCTGATTGATGTATTTTTTCAGTTTTTCATATCGCTCAGGATAATATTCCTTCATCATCTTATACCTGCGTGCACCCGTAAAAGTGAAAACGTACCGGTCATATTTCTCAAAAAAGCGAAAATTGTCATCAAGTGTTGCTTTTATATATTTATTAATCGTCTCAGGGTAATCCCATCGCCATTGTGTATCAAGGTGTGCATATCCAACTGTGTACAGGACAAGTTCACGGTTTAGGTCATATTTTACAGGATTAGTTGTTTTAAGTTCTGTTTGTCCGTAAATTTCGCAATTACAGAAAAATACTAATAGAATAAAAGCTGCCGTTTCGAACTGTCTCATAAGAATTAGTTTTTCGTTGTAAAAATAGGGATTTTAATTCCTTGAAAAATCTTACTTTTGTTAAAAATTATTCAAACAAAGAAAAAGTATGAAAAAAATCACTTTGATATTTGCTGTTGCAACGATTCTTTTCGCCTGCACTGGAAAAAAGGCAAATGAATATAAAATTGCTGGAGTCGTTAAAGGAGCTGATGTAGCAATGGTCTATCTCCAGAAAATGGATAGCACTGGATGGGTCACCAAGGATTCTGCAGTTGTGAAAAATGGTGAATTTGAGTTTAAGGGGAAAGTTGATTCCCCCGATCGCTGGAATATTGCCCTCAAAGGAAAAGAAATGATGTTTCCTTTTTTTCTTGAGAATTCTGATATAAAACTGATAGTCCATTCTGATAGTGCCGGTTTAATCGATGTAGTTGGATGCGCAAATCAGGATATTTTTAAAAAATATATTGTCAAAAATGATAGTATTCAGAAGTTAATAAGTAATCTGGAACCTCTCTATACCAAGGCTGATTCACTGAAAGATACCACCACAATGAAAAAACTTGATGATCAGTTCAATACTTTTGATAACGGAATTAAAAAATTGATTGTCAACCTGGCAAAAAGCAATCCTTCTTCAGCGGTAGGCCCCTGGCTGATAATGCGTAATTCATATAGATTTGAATATCCCGAACTTGATTCACTTATGCATGGGTTTGATACAACCCTTAATCATTCTTTCTTTTATAAGGCGATTGCAAAGCGGGTAGGTGTATTAAAAAGAGTTCAAATCGGACAACCTGCAGTAGATTTTACAATGAATGATACCACTGGCAACCCGGTTTCTCTCTCTTCATTGAAAGGTAAAATTCTTCTTGTCGATTTCTGGGCATCATGGTGCGGACCCTGCCGGGCTGAGAATCCTAATGTTGTGAAAGCTTATGCAGGCTTCCATAATAAAGGTTTTGACGTTCTAGGCGTTTCATTTGACAGGAAAAAAGATAAATGGGAAAAAGCGATTAAGGACGATAAGCTGACTTGGAACCATGTTTCCGATCTCCAGTATTGGGGGAATGCCGCCGGTAAGCTCTATGGTATAAGTTCCATTCCTGCAAATGTTTTACTTGATAAAGATCAAAAGATTATTGGTAAAAATCTGCGTGGTGAAGTCCTTATTGCCAAACTTACAGAACTTCTTGGTGCACCGGAAAATAAGCCAATAAAGCATTTGAAAAAATAATAGTTTTAACAAGAAATAGAATTGATGAATAGGCTCTTTCTTTATTTTCTGTTGCTGTTGTGTATTCCGACATATTCACAGAGTGTACATCTCGTCAATGGAGAGATAAAAAATGCAGGAGGGAAAAGAATATTTCTCTCCGGTTTCTATGGTGAAAAGATCAACCGGATTGATTCAGCATACATTGATGCATCCGGTCATTTTATATTTACACTGGGCCAGGCAATTCAATCCGGGTTATACAGACTTTCTATTGATAAAGATCAATTTCTCGATCTCATAATTAATAACGAGAATATTGACTTTGTTTGTGGGAACGAATTATCGGCAGATATTACCAGGTTTACTTCGTCAGTTGAAAACAAAATTTATTATTATTTTTATAGATATGACAGGAATATACAATCCAAGATTGATCTTTTAGTTCCAATCCTTGATTTCTACCCTGAAAGAGATGGGTTCTATCAGGAGACATCAAAAGAATATGAACGCCTGCAGCGATTAGAAAGAAATGTTCTCGATTCTCTTTCAGCGCTTTATCCCCATTCTTATGCTATCCGTATTTTCAAAATTCAGGAGTCACCCTTTATCCCGGCTGGGTTAACCAAAGAGGACAGGGTTAATTATCTGAAGCAACACTTTCTGGACGAAGTTGATTTTAATGATACCCTTGCACTACATAGTAACGCTTGGGCTAACAAAGCAATTACATACCTTTCACTTTACAGTAACAACAAGTATAGTCAGAAACAACTGGAATCGGAATTTATAAAAGCAATCACGGTTATCCTAAGCAAGGCTTCAGTGAATGCAGAAGTTTATAAGTTCCTGTTGGATTATTTTGTAGGAGGGTTTGACAAATATCATTTTGATGCTGTGATCACATACATGGCAGACAATTTTCAGGATCCCTATTCCTGTGAGGATCAAGCCAGAAAGACTCAATTACAGAAAAAACTGGACAATTTTAAAAAGATATCGATAGGAAAAACTGCCCCGGATATAGCCATTCCTGATCCGAAAGGGAAAATAATCCATCTCTCTGATATTAAATCAGAATATACACTTCTTGTCTTTTGGTCGAGCGAATGTGGTCATTGTGTTCAGATGATGCCACAACTTAAGGAACTTTATGACAAGCAAAAACCAAAACGGTGGGAAGTGATGACTGTTTCAATAGATACAAGCAGGAATGAGTGGATATCTTTCATTCGGGAGCAAAAGCTAAACTGGCTGAATGGTTCTGATCTGAAGGGCTTTAATAGTGAATCGGCAGATGAATATAACATTTTTGCAACCCCAACTATGTTCCTGCTCGACCGTGAAAAAAAGATACTTGCTAAGCCAATTTCATATAGAGAACTTGAACAGGATCTCAAAGATAATAATATCTATTAGTAGCGGGTTAGTTAGTCTGATCTGCTTCCCATAAGGTCGTCCCTGCGTAATTTCCTTATTTAATTTCCTCATCCCCTTCACCCCTTCTCCTTCAGGACGTGACAGAGACAAGTGCAGCATGCAAATTAATTTCACCATACACTTTGCATTTGACTTTGGGGCCAGGTGGTGGGGTCATTAAGCCTTGTGTTGAAAATAAAAATAGTTGTATTTGTTACTATTTTGTTGTATGTTTGTAACATAAACCTAAAAGAAAATATTATGGCTGTATCACAAACCAATGTAGTTGTAAAGAATTTTCATGGGAAAGTCGGGAATATCGTTTTAAGGGTATTTGGAAATAAGACGGTTATGTCTTGTTTGCCGACCACGAAAAATAGAAAATGGAGCAAGGCTCAGCTGGAGAACCAGGACCGATTCAGAAAAGCGACGAAATATGGACACAAGGTACTTGCTGATGCGGATTTGGATCTGTTTTACAAGAACAAAGCCAAGGAGAATCAAAGTAGCTGGAACGCTTCAATTTCAGATTACTTGTTGAAACCCGTAATAGAAACAATAGATACCTCAAAGTACAATGGGCAAAAAGGAGACACCATTAAAATTG
>JBEKQA010000018.1:0-26433 GCA_049520195.1 Bacteroidales bacterium | reverse complement strand
TGGAAATCAGACTGCTGCAATTCTTTTTTACTATATACTTGGCAGATGGGAAGAAAAAAAGAAACTGACAGGTAAAGAATTCATCGTTTCAACAATAGTAACTACTGAATTATTAAAAAGGATTGCAGAGAAATTCAAGGTTGAGTACTTTGAGTGTCTTACCGGATTTAAATTTATTGCAGATGTGATCAGAAGGCAGGAAGGAAAGATGAAGTACATCGTAGGTGGAGAAGAAAGCTTCGGATATCTTGTAGGTGATTTTGTCAGAGATAAAGATGCTGTAAGCGCATGTGCACTCATAGCCGAAGCCACTGCATGGATGGCGAATCAGGGAAAAACGCTCTTTGATTTGATGATAAACATTAACCAGAAGCTTGGATTCTATAAGGAACAGCTAATCTCGGTGACAAAGAAAGGGAAGTCGGGTGCTGAAGAAATACAGAAAATGATGTTAAATTACCGCAACGAGCCACCGGCAGAAATCAATAACTCAAGAGTAATCTTGATAAAGGATTATCTGTTACTTATCGAAAAGGATATGATAACGGGTAAAGAGAGAGTGCTAGATCTTCCTAAATCCAATGTTCTTCAATTCTTTCTTGAAGACGGATCACGGATAAGTGTGAGGCCATCAGGAACAGAGCCTAAAATAAAGTACTATTTCGGAGTGAAGGAAAAACTTGGTGCTAAAGAAGAGTATGATACTACTGATGCTATTTTAACTAAAAAGATCAATGATATCATTGTCTCAATGAAAATCAGATAAATGAGTAATCCTCATCAAACCCGGTTAACTGACCTGCAGTCAGGCAGGGCCTTGAGGTTTTCATTCTCAATCATATTTCTGTTTTCAAGTTCTCTGCATTTATGGAGTCAGCAGAACCTTCAAAACGTGCAGGTTATCACGACCTTTGATACTATCCACGTGAAAAAGGGGACCTTGTTTCATTTTCAAGGCAAGACTTACAATGTAAAGAAAGATACCATATTTGTTGAAAAGTCAATAAAAGCAAGCGAGAAAGAAACAAAAAATCTTCAACGATCGAATTCTTTTTATGATTCTGTTTATAGGAAATTATCACGAAGGAAATTCTCTCAACTTTTATACGAATTAGCTTTTGTACCTCCCAAATATCAGACTTTACCAGGTAATTCGGATAAGGTCAAGAGTGAAAGTCCATTTGAGAAATATAAAGGAAAGATTATTCGCCATATCAATATTAAGACCCTTGATCCTTTCGGGACCAGCACTATAGATACATCGGCAAAAGCGAGAACAGGTGTAGGAAAGGCCTTAAATGCTGCACATGCAAAAACCCGTGCCTGGGTCATTCGTAAAAGCCTATTCATTAAGGAAGGAGAGAAAATTGATCCTTTCCTGTTGGCTGATAATGAAAGAAATATACGTGAGATGTCTTACATAAATAGTGTAACAACATACGTGACCCCATTAACAAGCACAAGCGATTCCGTAGATATAACTATTGTAACCAATGATGTATGGTCTATTGGAGGAGATATTATTTCGGCGGGAACCGACAATGCCTCAGTAAGGTTGTACGATGGAAATTTTCTTGGATTAGCAGATCGTTTAGGTATGGGTTTTTCTCTGAAAACATATCGGGGACCATTTTTCCTTATCGATAATGTCAATTATGCATATAACAACATTGCAGCTACCTTTCTGAACACATCGGTCTCTTATACCCAGGATGATATTGGGAACCAAAGCTTTGCATTATCTCTTGACAGGAACTTCTATTCAATCAATACCAAATGGGCATTTGGAGCAGGTTATCAGAATACCAAAATGGTCACTCAATTAAAGTCACCCAGTGAGGAAATCAATTTAGTACCAACACAAATAAGTTTTTTCAATGAAATGACGCTATGGGGAGGACGTGCTTTCAGGATTAAGGATGCCTCCATACCAACTCACATTGTCTTAACAGAATCATACTATCAAAGGGCATTTTCTTCCAGACCCGGTATAACAATCGATTCTAACAAGATTTATTACAATACCACAAGGTTTCTTACCGGTTTTGCTTTCTCTGCAAATGGCTATTATCTAAGTGATTATATTTTTCAATTTGGGAAACTGGAAAATGTTCCCTATGGAGAAGCGTTTAAATTCACTATGGGACCTGAAATTAATGATCTTTATACCAGATTGTACGGTGGTATTGACCTCTCTGCAGGAAACTTTATTGGTGGATTTGGATATCTTTCTGCCAGAGGTGTATTGGGCGGATATCTCTATCATAAATCCATGGAAGATTGCGTTTTTAAAATGAACCTGAATTATCTTTCTCCATTGTACACGACTCCTGACAAGAAATTCAGGTTCCGATGTTATTTAATCTCTGATTATCGCTTAGGTTTTAATTTTAGGAAAAACAACCTCGATTATACGAACATTAACCAGGATATGCTTATCAGCGAAGTTCCATATGACACAGTTTTTAACGGAAGACAATCGTTATCAGGGGCACTGGGATTAATCATGTATTCACCACTTTACTTTTACGGATTTAAATTCGCCTTCACATTACAGTTTAAAGGTGGATTTGTAGCACCAAAAGACGAACCTCTTTTCTGTCAACCCCTTAATGCGGGAGTAGGATTAGGCATAATGATCCGAAATGATAACCTTATCTTCCCTCCTCTGGTGATTACCTGCTTTTATTATCCATCTGTTCCTCATGGAGTTCCAGGGTGGCAATTTGATTTCAATCAGCAAATTGGGTTTAGAATCCCAGATTATAACATAACCACGCCTCAAACAGAAACTCTTCAAAATTAATATCTCGACTATGGGAAAGAAAGAAATGAACACTCCTGACGATCCAGTATATTCAAAAACCGTTCTGGAAATGCTGACTGTGGCAAATGAATATTGTTTATTCCTGGAAAAAGCTGAAGATTATGATCACCAGGACATCATAATGTTTCTTCAGAAGATCTGTCCTTTGATCTATATTAAGTCAGCCCTGCTTCCTGCTACTGAAATAAATGATGAAGAAACTGCTGAGCATTTTGTAACCGAGGAAGAATGGGAAAGCATTTTTAATACTCTTCATCAGAAATTTGGTGATGATGATATTTATTATTTTATTGATCCACATGAAAAATCGAATACTGATCCTATCAGAGGAAGTTTAGCTGAGAATTTCACCGATATCTATCAGGATTTGAAGGATTTTGTTCTTCTTTATCAAAAACCCAGAAAAGCTTCAATGGAATATGCTGTGTTTGAATGCAAAAGACTATTCGAAACCCGTTATGGATTTACACTGGTCAGGGCACATTCCACGTTGCATTACATTCTCAACAAGGAAGGTGAACGTGGAGAATTTCAAGAATTTATGGAGGAATTGTAAGTCAATCCCTTATTTTGTTTTTGCTTTATCAAGGCGGTTCAATCCATCTATTGCCTTCTGATAATTAGTCCTTAATTCAAGAACATGTTTATAATCATGATAGGCCTTCGAATAATCTCCAGCAAGTTCGTAGGAATAACCTCTGTTGAATAAGGCTTCTAGATAACCAGGATCACATTTCAATGCAAGTGAAAAATAGCTAGCCGCCTTTGGAAAATCATGCATGTAAACAAGATAAATATATCCTGTATTATAGGGAGCATCTTTAAATGTGCTATCAACCTTTGATAATTTATCATAAGTTTCCAAAGCTTCGGGATATTTTCCATTGTCCTGATAAAACATTCCCAGCATGTAAAGAGCTTCATCACTATTTGGCCTGAGTTTAATGGCATTCTTTAGATAATCAACAGCAATGGGATCTTTTTTCATTGAATATAACTCCCCTAATTCAATGTCAGCTTCGTAGTATCCCTGGTTCTGATCGAGTGTCTTCTTGAAATCCTCAACTGCGGTCACGGTATCACCTTTCTCAAGCAGCGCCAGGGCCATAGTAAAATAAATCTCAGGATTCTGTGGTGAAGCCTCAAGTGCCCTTTTCGCATATTGAAATGTGGATTTATAATCTTTTATAATAAGACTCAGTTTACAAAGCCTGGTCAGGACAGAATTGTTTTGCGGTTCAAGCGCAAGTGCTTTCTGCAGTGCTTCATTGCAATTATCTGGCTTACCCATACCCAGATACACGTCTGAAAGAGTTATATAAAGCGAAGCTTTGTCCGGAGAAATCGAAACTGCTTTTGAGATATCAGTAAAAGCCAGGTTTTCCTTATGATCCAAAAGATAGTATTTGGATCGTTGCTGTAAGAGATCTGCATCAGTCTGATGATCTGCAATTTTTTTACTAATATTATCTATTAGTATCGTCAAAGTATCCTTTCCTGAAATATACTTTTCGGCAACTTTTGGCCTCTCTCTGCAGGAAGTACTTATTAATAAAACTACGATTAAAGATATAATCAGCGATCCGAGTACTTTATTTAACATTTTTTATCACCTCCATGATTTTTTTTTCCAGTTCATCTGACAATTCAGGATTATCCTGCAAGAGCTTTTTCACGGCATCCCTCCCCTGTCCGAGTTTAGTCTCCCCATAAGAGAACCAGGAACCGCTCTTCTTTATAATATTAGCCTCAACTGCCAGATCTATGATTTCGAGTATTCTTGAGATTCCTTCTCCGTAGATGATATCAAATTCTGCTTTACGGAAGGGAGGTGCCAGTTTGTTCTTCACCACTTTCACCTTGACCCTGTTTCCGATTATCTCTTCACCCTCCTTCAACTGGTTCACCTTACGGATATCCAGACGGACTGATGCATAGAATTTTAATGCATTGCCTCCCGTGGTCGTCTCCGGGTTTCCGAACATAACGCCGATTTTTTCTCTTAATTGATTAATAAAGATACAACAAGTTGCAGTCTTTGAGATGGTTGAAGTCAGCTTCCTCAGAGCTTGCGACATTAACCTTGCTTGCAGTCCCATCTTAGAATCACCCATCTCTCCTTCAATCTCACTTTTTGGTGTCAGGGCTGCAACCGAGTCAATCACAATGATATCAATAGCCCCAGATCGAATTAGATTCTCGACGATCTCAAGCGCCTGTTCGCCATTATCTGGTTGCGACACCAGTAAATTTTCTACATCCACTCCCAGCTTTTGAGCATAAAATCTGTCGAATGCATGCTCTGCATCAATGAATGCTGCAATTCCTTTCGCTTTTTGTGATTCTGCAATTGCATGAAGTGCAAGGGTTGTCTTACCGGAAGATTCCGGACCATAGATTTCAATGACCCTTCCTTTGGGCAATCCACCGATTCCAAGAGCTACATTCAATGCGATAGATCCGGTCGGAATAAACTCAACGGCTTCAATCGCATTGTCACCCAGTTTCATGACCGTCCCTTTACCATATGTCTTCTCCAGTTTGTCAAGCGTCAACTGAAGGGCTTTCATTTTTTCTTTTTGGAAATCTTCTTCTTTTGCCATAATCTCTTTGTATTATATGAAAATTCACTTTCTAACAACTGAAAAAGGATCTACTGATCCTCTGCAAGTATTTGTTCAGTATGTTTTTTTGTATCGACCTTCGAAAATATTCTTTCAATGAACCCTTTTTCAGAAATCACATAAGTCGTTCGAAGAATACCGTCATATTCCCTGCCGTAAAGCTTTTTTTTACCCCACGCCCCATATGCCTTCAGAATAGATTTATCTTTATCCGGTATCAGAGGAAAAGGTAATACATATTTCTCTATAAATTTCTTATGTGATTTATCATCATCCGCACTGACTCCGATAATTATATATCCCTTATTCAAAAGCAAATCATAGTTATCACGAAGATTACAAGCCTCGGCTGTGCAACCAGGAGTATCATCCTTGGGATAAAAATAAAGTATCACTTTTTTCCCTGTAAAATCGCTTAACGAGATGGGGTTGCCATCCTGGTCAACCGATTTAAAAGCTGGTGCTATGTCGCCAATTCTTAATGCTGCCATATATTGTAATTTGACCGAGAAATTAACTTCAAAGGTAAAAGTTTTGATCCGTCTCTGCGTCCTTTCAGGATATGAGTTATTAACAAATTTATTTTTTTCTGAGGTCCTGATAATATTTACATACCGAAATCAGACCACACTCAGAACACTTGGGATTCCGTGCTATACAAATATAGCGACCATGAAGAATCAGCCAATGGTGGGCAATAGGTATCAGTTTTTCAGGAATATATTTTACAAGCTGGACCTCAGTTTCATATGGTGTCTTTGCATTCGTTGTTAGTCCGATCCGGGCAGAAACCCTGAAAACATGCGTGTCAACTGCCATAGCCGGTTTTTTATAGATCACTGAAGCCAGAACATTGGCTGTTTTCCGTCCCACACCAGGGATGGTCATTAATTCTTCAACTTCAGATGGCAAAATACCTGCGAAATCATTAACCAATGATTTTGCCATGCCAATAAGGTTCTTTGCTTTGTTGTTGGGATAAGTGCAACTTTTTATAAGCTCAAAGACTTCGTCCTGTCGGGCGACTGATAAAGAGGTGGCATCCGGAAATTTCCTGAAAAAAGGAGGAGTTATCATATTGACACGCTTGTCAGTACATTGTGCGGAAAGAATGACAGCCACTATTAGTTCATATGGATCGGTATAAACCAACTCCGTTTCAGCTGTGGGACGATGTTCAAGAAAATAATCGATTAAAAATGTAAAACGCTCTTCCTTCGTCATATAAAAAATTTGCACAAAGTTAGCCAAATTAGGATTTTTCCAGTTTTTGATTAAGTTTGCTGAGGAAAAAATATCCGGGACCTTTTGTTAAAAATAACTAACCACCACTCATTCAAACTTTTATCCCAGAGTTAAAAAGTTTAGCTGTATATGCAACCCAATAATTTCGATCTGGTGATTATCGGAGCCGGGCCTTCCGGATGCACTGCATCATTATTTCTGGCGGATTCCGGACTCAAAGTCGCATTGGTCGACAAAGCTACCTTGCCGGCAGAAAAGATTTGTGGTGATGCATTGAGTGGTACAGTTTTGAAGATACTTAAAAAGATTCCGGGAAATACATTCAATGAATTCCTTTCTTTGGAACCTAAAAACCCATCATGGGGTATACGATTCTTTGCCCCCGGATCGGAGATTCTGGATGTTCCTTTTATCCCCGAAAGGAAACCCGATGATCCTCCTCCCGGTTATCTCTGCAAAAGAAAGCTCTTTGATGGTTTCCTTCAAAAGAAGGTCAGGGAATCAAAATCTGTCAGCTTAATTGACAATTTTCAAGTAAACCAGATTTCACGTGAAAATGGAATTTTTATAATAAAAGGTGATAAAGAAGATCTGAGATGCCGGATGATCATAGGTGCAGACGGAACTCCTTCGTTTGCTGGAAATACTCTTGCAGGTCATTCAATTAATTATAAACAATATTGCCTTGGAGTAAGAACATATTTTACCGGCGTCAGCGATTTTAGCCCCGAACAGTTTATTGAATTACATTTTCTGGAGGAGCTTCTCCCCGGATATTTTTGGATCTTCCCAATGGCTGATGGAATTGCAAATGTCGGTCTTGCAATATTATATGAGAAAACAAAGGCATCTTCAATGTCTTTATCCGAGATCTTTAGGAACATCATCAGTACCCATTCTTCAATATCCTCCAGGTTCTCAAACGCGAAGATGATTGGAAAGATCGAAGCACATGGACTTCCATTTGGACCTGACCCAAAAGCGATTTCAGGTGAGGGATTCCTGCTTGCTGGAGACGCAGCTTCACTCGTTGACCCTTTCACAGGCGAGGGAATTGGCAATGCAATGGTGAGCGGCGAACTGGCCGCTTCAATGGTACGGGAGGTATTCACACAAAATAATTTCTCCGCCCGATTTCTGAAAGAATATGAAAACACGGTTAATAAGAAGCTGGGAAGAGAACTCAAGACCAGTCAAAGATTACAGGAACTTTGCTCGCATCCCGCACTGTTTAACCTTGTCGTGAAGAAAGCAAACAGAAATAAAGCATTGAAAGAGATGTTCTCCAGGATGTACACAAATCAGGACCTGCGTGATGAATTAAAGAATCCTGTGTTCTATCTTAAACTGATGATGGGCTGATTATCTTCTGATGATGGTAACAGCACCTCTGAACACATCATCACCATGTGCCCCATGACATTTCAGAATGTAATAGTAAACACCGGCAGAAAGGCTACCACCATCCCAATCACCGGTATTGTAATTGGTTTTTTCATAAACCTCCTTGCCTTGCCTATTATAAATACTCATCTGATTTGAAAGATAAACTTCTGAAAGATCAAGATTTGACCCGTATGGTTTCTTTGTCGATGGGTCAAGTTGCTGGATATTTAAGTGGCCATTATCGTCACCACTTCCGGGAGTAATGACATTCGGGATAAATAGCTGAATTGTTTTTACGACTATTGTTGTATCTATGGTCGAATCACATAACTGTCCATCGATTTTATCCGTATAGTTGAGATAAATATAATATTGATTCGCCGTTGAATACTCATGCTGACAGGGATTTTGTTTGACTACTTTAGGGGTTCCGTCACCAAAATCCCAATTCCAATCATCAAGATGAGCAACCGTTGTATCTGGTATCGAAACGGTAACAACGGGATTCGTTAGAAATATCGTATCCTGATTCTTCATAATTAAAGTCACTTTGTGTAAAATAAGGGTTTTTATCGTGAATTCCCTTGATATGCAATGCGTGGTATCAGAATCAGTAACAGTTACAATATAAATTCCTTTTGGAAAGCCAACACCCAGAGTGTCAAGTTGATGGTAAGATCCACCACCCCAATTATATGTGTAGGGAGGGTGTCCACCGGAAACCTTGATCTTCATCTGCCCATTTGTGTCATAGGGACATCCCAAAGCATTATATCGATACAATGTATCGATATGCAACTGGGCACGGATCCTTAGATAAGAGGGCAAACTTGTGTCAACCCTTGAATATAAAGAATCGTAAAGAACACATTTGTAACTCCCTGTATCCGAGGTCGAAACATTTTTTACAATAAGATATCTGCGGGTTGAATCAACAATCTCCTGGCCCTTAAAAAGCCACTTAAAACTGTAGTTACCGGTAACAGTATCAATAACTGAGGCCTTAAATTGAATTCTTCCTCCAAAACAAATAGTGGTGTCAATAGGAGCAACAAGTACAGTGAAAAATTGTCCGTATGAATGAATTGTGATAAAGAATAGCAGGAAAATAAAAAGTCGTTTCATGGAATGATCAATTCGGCCGTAAATTTATGAATTTATCTGAATAAACAAACCCCGGAAGCCCATATAGGATGAATTCAACTGCATAATAATTTAATAACGTGAATACTATTCATAAAATTACAGATTGACAGACAAAAAGACTTGAATGTGTCTGCTGATATGACAAAAATTCACCTTTAACCCAATAATTATGGATTGGCAGGCTATTTGCAAGATGACGTTTCGAATAAAATACAATCTGATAAATATAGTATCAAGAATCTAAACCTATGAACTTTAACAATTTTACGATTAAATCACAGGAAGCTGTTCAAAAAGCAACCGAAATTGCATCAGCCAGACAGCATCAGGCAATTGAAACATCTCATTTGCTTAAAGGTATGCTCATGGTAGATGAAAACGTGGTTCCATATCTTCTTAAAAAGCTGAATGTCAATCTGGATATTTTTACCAAGGCTCTTGATCGCATCCTTGATTCATATCCTAAAGTTTCTGGCGGAGACCAATATCTTTCAGGCGATGCCAACAAGGCATTACAAAAGGCCGCGGCAATGGCTCAGGAATTCAAGGATGAGTTCGTCTCTATTGAACACCTCCTTTTAGGCATCCTATCAGTCAATGACAGCACATCAAAATTACTGAAAGATAATGGCGTAACTGAGAAAGAGCTTAAAGCTGCCATACGCCAACTAAGAAAAGGATCCGTTGTAAATAGTCAGACAGCAGAGGAAACTTATAACTCTTTGAATAAATATGCACGTAACCTTAATGAACTGGCCCGTACCGGGAAACTTGATCCGGTTATCGGTCGTGATGAAGAGATCCGCCGGGTGCTGCAGATTCTCTCAAGAAGAACTAAGAATAACCCGATACTTATCGGTGAACCCGGAGTCGGAAAAACGGCTATTGCAGAAGGACTTGCCCACAGGATTATAGATGGCGATGTGCCCGAGAATCTTAAATCAAAGCAACTTTATTCCCTTGATATGGGGGCACTTATCGCAGGAGCTAAATATAAAGGTGAATTTGAAGAAAGATTGAAAAGCGTAGTCAAAGAAGTGATTTCAGCCGACGGTGAGATTATTCTTTTTATCGATGAGATCCATACCCTCGTGGGAGCAGGTGCAAGCGAAGGCGCAATGGATGCAGCAAATATTCTGAAACCTGCACTTTCCAGGGGCGAATTGCATGTTATCGGTGCCACAACCCTCAAGGAATACCAAAAGTACTTTGAAAAAGATAAAGCCCTCGAACGACGTTTTCAACCGGTTATGGTCAATGAACCAGAAACGCTCGATGCCATCTCAATCCTTCGTGGGATCAAGGAAAAATATGAGACCCATCACCATGTTAGGATCAAAGATGAAGCTATCATTGCTGCAGTGGAGCTTTCACAACGTTATATTTCTGACCGTTTTCTGCCGGATAAAGCCATCGACCTCATCGACGAGGCTGCATCCAAGCTACGTTTGGAAATCAACTCTGTGCCTGAAGAACTTGAAATAATCGAAAGGAAAATACGTCAGCTGGAAATTGAACGGGAGGCAATAAAGCGTGAGAAAGATGAAGTAAAACTCAAATCCCTTAACGAAGAGATTGGAAACCTGACAGAAGAACGTAACAGGTTGAAATCCAAATGGCAATCCGAAAAGGATCTGGTGGAACAGATCCAGGCAAAAAAGAATGAGATCGAGAACCTGAAATTCGAAGCCGATAGTGCCAACCGTAGTGGTGATCTCGGTAAAGTGGCAGAGATCAGATATGGACATATTCCTGGAATTGAAAAAGTTATAACTGATCTTAAACAAAAGCTTACAACGCTGCAAAAGGATTCTGCCATGGTCAATGAGGAAGTTGACGCTGAGGAAATTGCAGCAGTAGTTTCCAGGTGGACCGGCATCCCGGTTAGCCGTATGCTTCAGAGTGAAAAACAAAAACTGCTCAATCTTGAAACAGAGTTACATATGCGTGTAGTCGGTCAGGATGAGGCAATTGGAGCCGTTGCAGATGCTATCCGGCGAAGCCGTGCCGGTTTGCAGGATGCTAAAAGACCGATCGGATCATTTATCTTTCTGGGTACTACTGGCGTCGGGAAAACTGAGCTGGCAAAAGCATTGGCTGAATTCCTCTTCAATAATGAGAATAGTATGGTCCGTATCGACATGTCAGAATACCAGGAGCGTCACACCGTCTCCAGACTTGTGGGTGCTCCTCCGGGATATATTGGCTATGAGGAAAGTGGACAATTAACAGAAGCCGTCAGGAGAAAACCATATTCTGTCGTACTTCTCGATGAAATAGAAAAGGCTCATCCTGATGTCTTTAACATCCTTCTCCAGGTACTCGACGATGGCCGTCTGACAGATAATAAAGGCCGTACTGTCGATTTTAAGAACACGATTATCATCATGACTTCCAATATCGGCTCTCACCTGATTCAGGAGAATTTAGAGAAATTGACCGATAAGAATAGTGACGAGATTCTTAATCATACCAGAGAACAGGTGTTCGATTTGTTAAAGAAAACAATTAGACCGGAGTTTCTGAACCGTGTCGATGAAGTCATTATGTTTAAGCCACTTACGAAAGAAGAGATTAAAAAGGTTGTGGAACTGCAACTTGGAATTATACAAGAGATGCTGAAGAAAGACGGTATCAAACTCACAGCTACTCCGAAAGCTATAAATCTGATCTCTGCACAGGGGTTTGATCCTCAATTCGGAGCCCGTCCTATTAAAAGGGTGATTCAGAAAAACATACTGAATGAACTGTCCAAAATGATGCTTGAAGGAAAAGTGGATAAAGACAACATAATCGTAGTTGATGAAAAAGGTGGAAAGCTGCTTTTTAGAAACGAATGAATTCGTTATCACGTTTCGGGAAAACACATAGCGATCTTATAACCATTTGAATTTCATAGACTTTGTAACTATTCTTAGTGGTTTTCCAAACCCCGGGACTACTCTATTCCGATATAAATAGTTCACTGATTTTCAATCACTTTCATAGTCTGCCTGCGTCGTGCTTGCGTCCATCCTTCGCTCACCGTTCGTCATTCCTTCACCTTAAGTTCTCTTTTCCTTCGATTATCGTTTGTCCTTCCTTCATCTTGGGTTCTCTTTTTCTTCGATCATCGTTCGTCTTTTATTCGATGTTCCTTCGTTCTTTGTTCGATGTTCCTTCGTCTTTTATTCGTTCAAAGTTATCTGAAGGTTCACCTGAATTTCACTAATAATCCTTCCAACTTATGATCGGATCAGTCAAAAAGACTTTTAAATAAAAATGTTGTAATTTATGATGAAAATGGATAGCTCAGAAGATCCTTTTCTACGCCATAATGGAAACGAAATATAATCATTAACTAATTGTTAATTAACATTTAATAATTAATTATATAAAGTATTAGATGAAATAGTTTTGGGTTATGATACAAGCAATGTTTATTTGTGCTGCCTGAATAGCCATTCTATCATTAAAGGATCATTATAGGCCCCCAACCAGGAAAAATGCCCAACCCCAGGATATAATGTAAATCCGGGATGCCCTCCTGCTTTTGTTAATGCTGCTGTCATCTCAATGGATAACAACGGGTTAACAGCAGCATCCTCTGATCCATGAAAGATCCAGATGGGTATTTTCGCTATTGATTCTGCTTTCGAAACATCACCCCCGCCACATACCGGAACAGCAGCCGCAAATAAATTTGGGTACCGCTGAATCGCATCAAAAGTCCCGTATCCACCCATGGAAAGCCCTGTAATATAGATCCGGTTCGTATCTATTGCAAACTTCTTTATAAGTTCATGTATTAGTTGAATTAAAAGCTCCATTTGTCTTGAAGGTGAAGTATTTAGATTAAGTTTTATCCCATCCTTTGACTCATCAATATTAGCCCACTCCTGCTTCTTCGGACACTGTGGAGCGAGAATAAATGCAGGGTGTGTGATCATCATCTGGTCGGTAGCAAAACTCATCACACCCCATTTTAGTTGCGCTTCATTGTCATTCCCTCTCTCTCCTGAACCATGAAGAAAAATCACAAGAGGATATTTGCGTAAAGTATCATAGTCAGGAAACAAAAGCCGGTAGTTCAATGTATCACCCTTTTTATCCGTGAACTTGTTGTAACTGAATCTTGATGGTTGAGCAATAGCACCACTCAAACCTGCATATAAAGCCAGTCCTGATAATAATAACCCAGATTTTACTTTTGAGCTTTTCATTCTTCTGAATTTTTATCAAAGTTAAATCAATAAGCAAATCGCAAACCAATCTCACTTACAAAATCAATAACTGTTAGTATATCAATGGGATAATTCTCCACGTCCGTTCTTTATAGTTTTGATACTCCTCTCCAAATGCCTCTAGAAGCATCTTCTCTTCATTGTTCATCCTGTAATGATAAATAGCCAATGATATCATCATTATGCCTATCATTATCAAATAGTTATCTGAAGAAATCCCCGCTCCTGCCCACATCATGATTCCCCCAAGATACCCCGGATGCCTTACAAATTTGTATAAACCGGTTTTAATGATTTTTTGATTCGATTGGATCTTTAACGTCCGGGTATAGTACTCCTTCAATGTCTTGGTTGCAAAGACCCTGATAATCAAACCGGTAACCATTATCATATTCCCCAAATATGCTTGGTTTGGATTGTTAAACAGTATACAGATCTTATAATGGTTTAGAAGAAACCCTGAAAGCAGTAATAATAAATTAACCTCGATAAGTATCCTTAAATAAAAAGTCGATTTTCCATCCCTCTCGGTCGTCTTAAGACTTCTGGCTTCTTTCCCATATCGTAATTGGGATTCTATCATTAAGTAAATGAAGCAGATAGCAAGTGCAATTTTCAACGGGATCATACTCATTTCAACTAGTCAGTGTTTCGTTAAGATCCTTATCCTTGTCAACCCGGCAACAAATAAAAGAAACTTTTTAATTACATTTCAATGATGATCTTGTATTTATCTAAAAGACCAGTGACGCCATTCAACGAAAATTTTGCATTCGCTATCCTATTTCTCTCAGGATCAATAGAATAATTAAAAGCATTCAGGAAATCCACCTTCTCTAGAATCGACTGATGAAAAACCGTCCTCATCAGATCACAATTCCTGAATTCTGATTCATTCAGATCTGCTTCTGAAAAGTCAGCTTCTTTGATCGAACAGTCTTTGAAAATCGTCCTGTGTAATTTCTTTTTCTGAAATACAGAATAATCAAGGATACAATTCTCAAATGTGAAGGAAAGTAAAAAGTCCTTGCATCCTGTGAAATTGATTCCCAATAACTTACAACCTTTAAAGTTGACCTTTTTCAATCCCGTCCCATTTAGTTTTACGATACTGAAATTACAGTCTTCAAATTTACAATCTATAAAGTCACTATTGGATAAATCACTTCTTGAAAAGTTGCAATTGATAAAAGAACAGGCATAATAATCTGTGTTTGTGAGACTTTTATCAGAATTATCGATCTTTGTAAAGGTCTTTTGTTCATATAGAATTTTGCTCATCTTTTGCTGCCCTTTATATTCATAACATATAATTTCTTTACCTCCCAACAGATTAGTCTCAGTCCTTGTTTATTGAGAATTTCTCCTCAACAAAATATTGACGGGTTTCAAAATTAGAAGATAATGATGGAAATTGTTATGAGGGTCTGGTCTGAATGCTGTCTTAATGATCTGAAGCTATTCCTCTTTCACCTTTATCTCCTTTTCGGGAGGTTGAGGTGCTTTATCAGTTTTGATGAGAATGCCATTCTCATAAACATCAGTCGATAGAAGCTTCCCGTCTACATCATAAGTCAACCATGTACCATCCGGATATCCCTGTTTATATTGACCAACATTGAATTTCTGTCCTGTTGGATAATAGACCGTCATAGGTCCATCTTTGAGGTCATTTTTATAGCTTCCTTGAAGTTTAACAGTCTTGTCATCAAAATATTGAACCCATTTTCCATCTTTCAATCCATCCTTCCATGTAATTTCCTCTAATACATTCTTGCCTGCAAAATAGTTCCTTGAAACACCGTTTTTCATTCCGTCAGAATAGGTTTCTTCTGAAACCAACGATTCGTCATATTCACTGAAGAACCTCCAAAGTCCTTCACGTTTTTCATTCACATACTTACCTTCTGCATTTTTCTTCCCCGTCGGGAAATAGATGGTCGTTGAAGTCGTTTTGCCATCTTCTGAAAAAACAGATATCGCTTTCAAACCCCCGTTCTTGAAATAATACTTGAACGTTCCTTGAGGGATATTGTTTTTAAACTGTCCCTCGTAAACTTTATGGCCAGTCGAATCCAGTTTAATCCATTGCCCCTGCCTCCTGCCAGCTTCATCTTTTTTATTGAGAGTTCCCTGTGAAAACCCGAAAAACGGGATTATTACGATTAGGATAAAATAAACAAATTGCTTCATGGAGTTCCTGGAATGATGTATTTTTGTGGCTCTAAAGTACTGGATCGTTTTTTGTTTTTTGAAACGCATAGATTGTTTGGTTTATTGTTAATTTCTGAACCCTTAATGTTTTAATAACTTTGAACACTTATCCGTCAAAACTTCTTGAGAATGCCGTCATGGAACTTTCAAAGCTCCCTGGCATCGGACGTAAGAGCGCTCTTCGACTGGCACTTCACTTACTGCGGAAGGACGTTTCAGAAGTTGAGAATTTGGGAAATGCGGTCATAAAATTACGAAAAGAAATTTGTTATTGCAGGGAATGTCACAATATTTCTGATGCCGGACTTTGTTCCATATGTGCCAGTCCAAAGAGGGATAAATCTTTAATTTGTGTTGTCGAGACAACCCGGGATGTGATGGCCATAGAGAACACCGGGCAGATGAGTGGAGTCTATCATGTGCTTGGGGGAATTATTTATCCTATGGAAGGTATTGGACCTGAAGATCTTACTATTGATAATCTGATAACCCGTGTTTCAACCGGAGAGGTAAAAGAAATTGTACTGGCACTTCCGACTACCATAGAAGGCGACACCACCAATTTTTATCTCTACCGCAAACTTAAAGAGTTTTCACTGAAAATTACCACGATTGCCCGCGGTGTTTCTATTGGAGATGAACTCGAATTTACTGATGAAGTCACGCTTGGCCGTTCTATATTGAACCGTACCCCATATGAGGGGATGTTCCTGAAAAAGTGACCGATGAACAGGTCATTATGAACGTGTTTATCTGACCTCAGATTTCCATCACGACTCTTTCAATCTTTTCCAAATAGATCTAGCTGTCTCACTGATACACTAGGAGGACAGGGAGTCGACTTGGCGTAATTCTCAAGTAAAGGGCGGATGGATTTCTTTATAATCTTGATTGGGGTCGTACCACGACTCTTGCAGAAATTTTCTAATGACCGCTTCTGTCGTTTTGATAGCTTAAGTTTTATGGTCTTATAACGTATTGGCTTTCTAATTATCTTTTTAGTCATTCTGTATCTTTCTCGTTCAGAATTTCCTTTAAATCATTGATTATCTTCTTGGCAAGGTTGTCTGCTTTGGTAGGATGGTCGCTTTCCGCATATATCCTGACAATCGGCTCAGTGTTTGATTTTCGCAAATGGACCCATTCGTTGTCAAAATGAATCTTGACCCCATCTATGTCGATGATCTTCATCGATTTATATTTACGGATAATCTTTGCCAATATCTCATCAATATCCTGATCATCAGAAAACTCGATCTTGTTTTTTGAGATAAAGAAAGAAGGATACGTGTCGCGAAGACCTGAGCAGGTCTTTCCCGATTTGGCCAGGTATGTCAGGAATAGTGCGATTCCCACCAATGCATCTCTGCCATAATGAAGGTCAGGATAAATCACACCACCATTTCCTTCTCCACCTATCGAGGCCTTGTTCTTTTTCATCATATCGACTACATTAACCTCTCCTACAGCTGAAGCAAAATATTTACCGCCTGCTTGTTCTGTAATTATCTTCAGTGCTTGTGTAGATGATAAATTCGAGACCGTGTTCCCTGGTTGATGCTGAAGAACATAATCTGCAACTGCTACCAAAGTATATTCCTCTCCGAATGGCTCTCCCATTTCATTAATAAACGCAAGGCGGTCAACATCAGGGTCTACGACGATGCCCAGATCTGCATTGATTTCAATTACTCTTTCACAGATCTCCTGGATGTGCTCAGGTAAAGGTTCCGGATTATGCGCAAACTCACCGTTAGGATCGCCGTTCAGAATATCGATTTTATTTACTCCAAGAGCTTTAAGTAACATTGGAACAGCAATTCCGCCTGAGGAATTGATTGTATCTGTTACAATGCTATATCGTGCTTTTCTTATAGCTTGCACATCAACTAGGTTGAGTGAAACAATAAGATCAATATGCTTTCTTAGAAAGGAATCGTCATATGAATACTGCCCCAGTTGAGATACTTCAGCGAAATGGTATTCCGAGTTTTCAGATATTCTGATCACTTCCTTCCCATCTGCATCTGAAAGGAACTCACCTTGACTATTGAGAAGCTTCAACGCATTCCATTGTTTGGGATTGTGACTTGCAGTTATAATAATACCCCCCGCTGAACCGCTTTCAAGTACGGCTATCTCTGTTGTAGGGGTTGTTGTAATACCTATATCGATAACGTCGGCACCCATGGCCATGAGTGTTGCTGATACCAGGTTAGAAACCATATTTCCGGAAATCCTTGCATCCCGCCCGATGACAACCCTCAACCGATTATTGTGGCTCTTTTTTAGGAATGCGGCATATGAAGATGTGAATTTTACTATATCATCCGGGGTTAGTCCTTCACCGGGTTTTCCCCCGATAGTTCCCCTGATACCTGATATAGACTTTATTAAGCTCATGATTTGATCGACTTTGAAGCAAAAGTATAGTTTTATTATGCCCGTATATGATATTGTTGAAAAAAAATAAAAACTGGTTCATTCAAAAAATCCACCTTATTAATTTTTCGTATTTTTGCAGGGACTATTAAAAAGCCTGTGGGGTAAAAACATGATTGAAGAACCCTTTGATCCCGCTTCTGATCCTGAAACTCTTGAACTCGCTAGACGCTTCGAGCAGATGGTTAAGGATGACGAGCATTATTTTTTTGATTTGGATGAGTTTGAAGACCTCATAGATTATTATCTTTTCAACAATGAGAATCCGCAGGCCGAGACATGTATCAGTATTGCCCTTGAACAATACCCTGGAGAAACAGGATTAATGCTAAAAAAAGCACAATTTCTGATCTCCACTGACAAAGCTAAGAAAGCACTGAAGATACTTTCCGATTTGGAAGGCAACAATTTTGGTGATTATGAAATTCACCTTGCAAAAGGAAATCTTTACAGTCAACTCGATCGTTCTGAAAAAGCCATCGAAGAGTACACATTGGCAATGAATAAAAACGACAATCTTGATGACCTGTTGACAAATATTGCTTTTGAATATGAAAATCTTGGTAATTATGAGAAAGCAATCGAATTCCTGAAAAAATCAACGGATCAGACCCCTCCCAATGAATCAGCATTATATGAGCTTTCCTTTTGTTATGAAGTAATTCAACAAACTGAAAAAGCTGTCACTTTTCTTGAAGGTTATATTGAAAAGCATCCCTTTTCCAGAGCCGCCTGGTTCAACCTTGGCATTGCTTTTGGGAACCTTGAACTTTATGAAAAAGCTATTGAGGCTTACGATTATTGCATAGCAATCGATGAATCATTTGCATCAGCTTATTTTAACAAGGCTAATTGTTATGCTAATCTTAAAGATTATGCATCTGCCGTAGAAACATACCTTGAAACCAGTTTCCATGAGAATCCTGAACCTCTTACATTCTACTACATTGCAGAGTGCTATGAAAAGATGGGAAAGTACGATTCTGCGATCCAGTATTACAATAAATCTATCGATTTGGACCCTGATCTCGCAGATGCATGGTTGGGCATGGGAGTCGTTTATGATGCTCTTGACAACCCAAAAGTTGCACTCACTTACGTCGAGGAAGCAATTAAAATCGCGCCCACTGTCCCTGATTATTGGTTTCTCAAAGGAGACATCCAAATAAAAATGGCCCTGGTGGAAGAAGGTATTAAATCTTACCGGAAAGTCATTGAATTGGAACCGGATGATCATGAGATATGGATTGAACTTTCAATGGTTTATGCTGGGCAGCAAGATTTTGAAAAAGCCCTCGAAACAATAGAGGAAGGGTTAAAGGGAGATAAGCATGACCCTGATTTTTTATATGCACGGTCCGTTTTCTTACTGAAATTAGGAAAAATTGGTCAGGCTTATGAAGTTCTTGAAAAAGCACTATCGCTGGATTATGATGGCCATAAAAAGATATTTAAGGCTTTTCCCGATCTTAGCAATAACCAGGTTATCACCGATATTATCGAAGGATACCGCGAAAAAAGTCAATAGATACGCACAGATTTAATCTGACTTTCGTAAAAAAAACAATCTGTAAATTTTCGTCTATGGAGAACATCCATTTACCTCTAATGCCTGAAAGAACAAAAAAACCACGTATAAGTGGAGTTGCTATGGTCATGGACAAAGGCCTCAGCGTTCGGGAAGCCGAAGATTTTGTATCGGTTTCCGGTGACCTGACCGATTTTGTTAAACTGGGGTTCGGAACTTCGGTGGTTACGCCAAACCTTAAAGAAAAGATTAAAATCTATCAGAAAGCAAATATCAAGGTTTATCTGGGAGGTACCTTGTTCGAAGCTTTCCTAATCAGAAATTTAGAAGATGAATACCGTAGGTTCATCGACGATCTTGGCCTTGATACTGTTGAGATTTCAGATGGATCGATGCGAATTGACCATACCAAGAAATGTGAGGTCATTAATGAATTTTCAAAGAATTATACTGTCCTTTCTGAAGTCGGTGCCAAGGAAGCAGGTATTCTGATCGCACCCGCAAGGTGGATAGAGATGATGGAAAAAGAATTGGCTGCCGGTGCTTTCAAGGTGATCGCTGAAGCCCGCGAAAGCGGGACAGTCGGCATTTACCGGCCTAGCGGGAAAGCCCATACAATGCTGATCAACATGATCCTGTCCAGGATCACAAATGATCAGATCCTCTGGGAGGCTCCGCTTAAGTCCCAACAAGCATGGTTTATTCAGCATTTCGGAGCTAATGTGAATCTTGGGAATATCCCTCCAAATGAAATAATTCCGTTGGAAACACTTCGTCTTGGTTTGAGAGGAGACACATTTTTCCGCTTTTTACCTGATGATTGTAAAAAATTCAAGCTGGAATAAATGGGGTTGGTCATCTTTGGAATTATAGGCTATCCCTTAGCGTACTCTGGATCAGGGGTATGGTTCAGTGAAAGATTTAAATCCGAAGGGAAGGATAGTTATATTTATCAGAATTTCCCATTGTCATCCCTTGATGAATTTCCGCCCTTATTTCGCAAACATCCGGCTATCAAAGGTCTGAATGTGACGATTCCATATAAAAAACAAATTATTCCCTGGCTTGAAGAGCTCGACCCTAAAGCGGATAAAATAGGAGCTGTGAATACTATTCTCGTCAAACGTGAAAAAGGTAATATTCACCTAAAAGGATTCAATACTGATGCCGAAGGTTTTCATCGATCGGCTAACTTTTCGGGCCACCGGAAAGCGTTGATCCTGGGAACCGGAGGTGCCGCAAAGGCAGTCGCTTATGCACTGAGTAGAATGGGTATTTCATTCCTCTTTGTTTCCAGGTCTGAACGATCATCAGATTGTATTTCTTATGAAATGTTGACAGAGGATGTCGTTTCAAGTCATACACTGATCGTAAATGCAACCCCCTTGGGAATGTTTCCTGATGAGGAATCTTTTCCACCTATCCCCTATCATTTTTTAACAAATGACCATTTTCTTTACGATCTGGTTTATTACCCCCGATTGACAAACTTTTTAAAAAAAGCCGCATTGGCTGGTGCAAAAATTCAAAATGGTCTTAAAATGCTGGAAATCCAGGCCGAATTATCCTATCGTATCTGGAATATGCATGAAATTTAAAAATGACCGGATCTTCGAATATTCCAATTATGGATTATTTTCCTTTGGGTTTGCAGTCTCAGGTTCTTCTACCCTGATAACCTCGATCTTCAGATGTGCAACCATGGCAGCAAGGGCACCAACAGCAGCAAGTGTTGGAGCAATAAAAGCACCAAGCAATCCTAGGGTGACAGGAATTTCAAGATAAACTTTCCCATCTTCATCCTTAATGATCAGCCTCCTTACATTACCTTCATGCATAAGTTCCTTTACCTTTCCGATCACTTCATCACTCTTTACTTTGAATTCTTCCTTAAAGTTTTCCATTTTCCTGAAAATTATACTCGTTAATTGTTGTGGATTCATTATCATTAAACGAATCATTGAATATCAAAGGTAATGCTATCCGGGCTTTTTGTCAAGGGTTATAAGATTGAAAATTCAACTATTTTTGCTCTAACATATATTTGTATTCTTCAAAAGAAATGATTAATTTTGCACCCCCTTCAATATGAGAAGGGTATTAACATAATCAATTTCAAGAAGTTTAGTATGAATATTGCACCAGAAGAAAAGAAAAAAGCATTTAAAGAGTTCGGAAAATCAGAATTTGATTCCGGTTCAGCAGAAGCACAAGTTGCACTTTTTACAAAAAAGATCCAACATCTCACAGAACATTTAAAGGAATTTAAAAAAGACCTGGCCACTGAAAGATCACTCGTTATGATGGTTGGGAAGCGCAGGAAATTGCTGGATTATCTCAAAGTAAAAGACATTGAACGTTACAGAACGATTATCAAAAAACTTAAGATTCGTAAATAAAGAATCATTTTCCTGTTTCTTAGAAAAGAGGCAATTCTACCGATTGCCTCTTTTAGTATGTATTGAGAAAGAAATAAAGTAAGAAAATAAGATGAATAAAATTGTTAAAGAATTTCAAATGGCCGATGGGGTAAAAATCTCCATCGAAACAGGAAAGTTGGCAAAACAAGCTGATGGTTCTGTTGTTGTAAAAATGGGTGATACCATGCTACTCGCAACAGTCGTCGCTGCAAAAGAAGCAAAAGAAGATGTTGATTTTATGCCTTTGACGGTTGAATACCGTGAAAAATATGCTGCTGCTGGACGTTTCCCTGGCGGTTTTTTCAAACGTGAAACCCGCCCTTCAGATTACGAAGTGTTGATTGCAAGACTTGTTGACCGTGCTTTGCGGCCTCTATTTCCTGAAGATTTTCATGCTGAAGTCCAGGTGATCGTGACCCTGATTTCTTCTGACCGTAACATGCTGCCTGATGCACTCGCATGCCTCGCTGCTTCCTCAGCATTGGCAATCAGCGATATTCCATTCAATGGCCCTATCTCGGAAGTCCGGGTTGGAAGGATAAATGGACAACTGGTAATCAATCCCTCGATTTTAGATCTCGCAAATTCTGATATTGACATTATGGTCGCCGCATCATTTGATAACATAATGATGGTTGAAGGGGAGATGAAAGAAATTTCTGAAGAGGAAATGGTTCAGGCAATCATGTTCGCTCATGAAGCAATAAAACTTCAATGTATTGCTCAGAATGAGCTTCTGCACATGCTTGTAACACCTAAGACGAAAAGGGAATATTGCCACGAGACAAATGATGCTGAATTTAAGGAAGCTATCAAAAAGGCTACCTATCAGAAAATATACGATATTGCAAAGGACGGCATCTCTGACAAAAAGCTCCGCAGTGATAAGCTTGACTCTGTTAAGGATGAATTCAAAGCTACCCTTTCCGAAGAAGATCAGGAAGAGAAGAAGTCTATGATTGACAGGTATTTTCATACTGTGGAAAAAGAAGCTATCCGCAATGCAACCCTTGATAACAGGACCCGCGTTGACGGACGTAAGCTTGATGAGATCCGACCCATCTGGTGCGAAGTCGATTATCTTCCTGCTGCACACGGCTCAGCCATCTTTACACGCGGAGAAACTCAATCATTGACAACAGTAACACTTGGCTCAAAACTCGATGAGCAGGTCATTGACGGTGCTGTGATAGAAGATAAAGTTAACTTTATTCTTCATTATAACTTCCCTTCCTTTGCTACCGGCGAAGTTAAACCAATTCGCAGCACAAGTCGTCGTGAAATCGGCCATGGAAACCTTGCCCTCAGGGCACTAAAAAATGTTCTGCCTTCTCCTGAAGAAAATTTGTACACCATACGCATAGTTTCTGATATTCTTGAATCAAATGGATCCTCTTCGATGGCCACGGTCTGCGCAGGAACAATGGCCCTGATGGATGCAGGTGTGAAGATCAGGAAACCGGTCTCTGGAATTGCCATGGGATTAATAACTGATCCCTCAACGCGAAAATATGCAATTCTTTCAGATATCCTCGGCGATGAAGACCATCTTGGTGATATGGATTTCAAAGTCTGCGGTACCTGCGATGGTATTACAGCCTGTCAGATGGATATTAAAGTTGAAGGGTTATCTTCTGATATTCTGAAAGAAGCTCTCACTCAGGCAAAAAAAGGACGTCTTCACATTCTTGGAGAGATTGAAAAGACAATCTCTGAACCACGTCCGGATTACAAACCTTTTGTACCCCGTATCTTCCAGATGAAAGTTCCTAAAGAATTTATTGGTGCTATCATAGGACCAGGAGGTAAAATTATCCAGGAAATGCAGCGCGAAACAGGAACCACCATAGTGATCCAGGAAGTCGGAGAATTTGGTATAGTTGATATTATTGCAGACAATGTGGAAGCAAAAGATGCCGTTGTTGCTAAAATAAAAGGTATCATTGCAGTTCCTGAAGTCGGCGAGATTTACAAAGGAAAGGTAAAAAATATTATGCCTTTTGGCGCATTTGTGGAAATCCTTCCGGGGCAGGATGGATTGCTTCATATTTCGGAGATCGATTGGACCCGGCTTGAAAAAGTGGAAGATGCACTTAAAGTTGGTGATATCATCGATGTTAAGCTTATTGGCGTTGACCCAAAAAATGGAAAAATAAAATTGTCACGTAAAGTACTTTTGCCACAACCTGAAAAAAAGAGCAAAAAAGATTAGTACTTTTGTAACTCGTGCTTACTTCTTTACGTATAAATTATCTGTAGCTACATAGATAAAATCAAATTATTTCGCATGAGGCAATTAAAAATTACCAAGCAAGTTACAAATCGTGAAACTGCTTCGCTGGATAAATATCTCCAGGAGATTGGGAAAGTTGAGTTGATCACTGCTGATGAAGAAGTATCTCTGGCTCAACGAATCAAACAAGGAGATCAGGCAGCTTTGGAAAAGCTTACAAAAGCGAATCTTCGGTTTGTGGTTTCAGTCTCAAAACAATACCAGAACCAGGGGTTGAGTCTTCCTGACCTAATCAATGAAGGAAACCTTGGACTGATCAAAGCTGCACAACGCTTTGACGAAACCCGCGGTTTTAAATTTATCTCTTATGCGGTATGGTGGATTCGTCAATCTATCCTTCAGGCTCTTGCCGAACAATCACGTATTGTCCGTTTACCTCTTAACAAAATCGGGTCTATCAACAAGATCAACAAAGCATATGCCCAATTGGAACAACAATTTGAACGTGAACCCAATGCAGACGAAATAGCTACTCTTTTAGAGATTTCCGAGAATGAGGTTAAAGAATCGCTGAAAAATTCAGGCCGTCATGTATCAATGGATGCTCCACTAGTTCAGGATGAGGACAATACAATGTATGATGTCCTTAAGAGCGAAGAGAACACCACACCGGATACAGGTCTTCTTTATGAATCTTTACGTAAAGAAATAGAGAGGGCAGTGTCGACACTTACTCAACGTGAAGCTGATGTAATCAGACTCTATTTTGGACTCAACGGAAGCCACCCGATGACTTTGGAAGAGATCGGGGAAAAATTTGATCTCACCCGCGAACGGGTAAGACAGATCAAAGAAAAAGCAATACGAAGACTCAAGCACACTTCCCGCAGTAAGATCCTTAAGACATACCTGGGATAAACATCGAAGCATGAATCATCTGATCGCTCCTTCCCTTCTATCTGCAGATTTTCTGAACCTGGAGAAGGATATAGAAATGGTTAATGCCAGTGATGCGGATTGGTTCCACTTGGATGTTATGGATGGCATTTTTGTTCCTAACATCTCGTTTGGATTCCCTGTTATTGAGAAGATTGTTGAAAAAGCAAAGAAACCCCTCGATGTTCACCTCATGATAGTTGACCCTGATCGCTATATAGAGAGGTTCAGGAAGGCAGGTGCATATCTCATCAGCGTTCATTACGAAGCTTGTAATCACCTTCACCGAACTGTTCAGGCAATTCGTAATCTTGGTTGCAAGGCTGGAGTTGTACTCAACCCGCACACACCCATCAGTGTCCTTGAGGATATTATTGGTGATGTTGATCTGATCTTGATAATGTCGGTAAATCCGGGTTTTGGGGGACAGAAATTCATTGAAAACAGCATAAGGAAGATCGAAAAACTGAAGACAATGCTAATAGAAGCTGATTCAGCAGCGCTGATAGAGGTTGATGGAGGTGTTGATCTTAATAATGCAAGTAGGTTAGTAAAAGCCGGAACAAATGTTCTGGTAGCTGGAAATACGATCTTTTCATCTCCTGACCCCAAAGGGATGATCAGGCAATTGAAGTATATCTGATGCCTCCTATCCTGAATCAATATGAATACATTCATAAAAAGATATTGGAATGAGAAGCCTTTGCTGATCATCATGATTCTGGGCATCACGTTTCGCCTTCTTGCGGTCGTATTTGCCCGTGGATGGGGAATGATTGACGACCATTTTCTGGCGATCGAAGCTCCGCAATCATGGGTGGATGGTTTTGACTATAATAGCTGGCTTCCAGGAAGTCCGGGTAATACAGGTCCTACTGGCCACAATTTCTTCTATCCCGGACTGCATTTCATCCTTTTTATGTTTTTTAAGTTCATCCATCTGTCAAACCCTCAGATGAAGATGTTCTTTGTCCGTTTAATAAACGCCAGCTGGTCACTTATAACAATCTACTTCGGTTATAAGATCACTGAAAAACTCAGTGATAAAAGATCGGCAAGACTTGTCGGATTGCTGCTGGCTCTGTTTTGGTTCATGCCATGGATGAGTGTTCGCGACCTGGTTGAGGTGAGTTGTATCCCTATGTTGATTCTTTCTGTCTGGTTTATTGTAAGCCGCGGAGATCAGCCGGGACAGTCATCAGCCTATTT
>JBEKQA010000017.1:0-26707 GCA_049520195.1 Bacteroidales bacterium | reverse complement strand
GGGATCAAAGCATGAGAAACGCTGGCAGGATATTGTTGAGATTATAGAAGCTGGGATCAGTGTGATTAGTGCAGTCAACATTCAGCACATCGACAGCCTGAGCGCAGAGATCGAAGAACTAACCGGAATTGTTGTTCAGGAGCGTGTTCCGGATCATATTCTTGGAATGGCGGATGAAATCCTGAATATCGACTTACCTGCGGATGAGCTTATTAACAGGCTAAAAGAAGGAAAAATATACAAGGCTCCACAGGTGGAGATGGCCCTCCGGAATTTCTTTCAACCTGAGAAAATACTCCAGTTGCGTGAACTGGCATTAAAGGAAGTAGCCGGACAGGTTGAACGAAAAATAGAAACTGAGGTGTTTTCTTCCAAAAGGAAACCGGAAAAATTTCTTGCCTGTATTACCACCAACCAAAAGACAGCCAAAAAAATTATCAGGAAGACTTCCAGAATGGCGAATTATTATACCTCGAACTGGTATGTTCTTTATGTTCAGACTCCGGGGGAAGCATTTGATAAAATAAAGCTTTCCGATCAGAGGTTCCTCATCAACAATTTAAAACTGGCTACGGAATTAGGAGCTGAAATTGTTAGAATGAAAAGTAAGAAAGTCGCTGATACCATCTTCTCGGTTGCACTCGATAAGCAAATTTCTACTATTCTCGTCGGAGTCCCAACCTATTCATTCAAGAAGTATCTCTTCAATCAGAATACATTAAGGAAGTTGTTGAAAAAGCTTGCCGGTACGAAGATTGATCTTATAATTGTGTCATAATCAGCAATGCCATGAGCCTGAAAATAAAATCGAAATTATTTATAGGACTGGGTTTTCTTTTCCTGGTCATTGTTGTCCTGTGGGTCGTCAGCTCAGCATATATATACACCTTATCCAAATATGCGGATGCCATGTTCAAGGACAATTATAAATCGATTGTGGCCGCAAAGCACATGTCAGTCAATATCGATGAAATGAAAGATCTTCAGACAACCTTTCTGTTTTCAGATAAAGAAGTGAATATTGAGACTTCTTATAATGATGAGATTCAGAATTTTGAAAAATATCTGCAGGAGGAAGAATCCAATATCACAGAAGCCGGAGAACATGATATTGCAGTACAATTGAGATCCTCATTTGAAGAGTACAAAGATGTTTTTGAAAGGTTAAGATTTGAAAGATCTGACCGGAAAGAAATTTTCTTTGTCAGGCTTCTTCCTGCTTACAGAGATGTCAAAAAAAATATTACTGCTATATCTGAGGTCAATATGGATGCCATTATCCGGAAAAATTTCAAGCTTGAAGACACTTCACATCAAGCTTATTTGTTCATTTCAATTATAGGGACCTTATGTTTCATTCTATCGTTTACTTTATTACTGAACCTGCCAAAGAATATCGCCAATCCCATTCGAGAGTTGACAAGAGGTATAAAGGAAATTGCACGCAGAAATTATGATCAACAGCTTCATTTTCATTCAAAAGATGAATTCGGAGAGGTGGCAGAAGCATTTAATGCCATGGCTGTCAAGCTGAACGAATATGAAAAAAGTAGTCTTTCCCAGATATTGTTTGAGAAGAAACGGATTGAAGCCATTATCAGTACCATGAATGATGCAATAGTGGGTATTGATGAAAGCAATAAAGTAATTTTTGCCAATCCGGTTGCCTGTGAACTTCTGGGTCTGCATCCTGAGGATATAGTAGGACAGTATGCGCCGGATGTTGCCGCAGGCAATGATCTGTTTCAGAATATTATCCGGGATCTTATCAATGGATCCTATCTCTCTAAGGAATTTTCTCCTATAAGGATTGTCGCTGATGGCCGGCAGTCTTATTTTTCAAAAGATATCACGGACGTCCGCATTGCTTCTGCCGGCGAAGGTGAACCTGCAGTTATAGGACATCTTATCATCCTGAAGAATATCACGAGATTTCAGGAACTTGACGATGCAAAGACAAGCTTCATTGCAACAATCTCACATGAATTGAAAAACCCGATTGCATCGGCTCGTTTGAATCTTAAACTCCTTGAAGATGCAAGGATAGGAAATCTGAATGAAGATCAGGCAGTTATAGTCAGGAATATTCATGATGAAGTTGTAAGATTATCTAAAATTACCGGAGAACTCCTTGATCTTACACAAGTTGAAACAGGCAACATCCTTTTGCATACACAGGTCACGGATCCCAAAGAGATTGTGGATTATACAATTCAGGCCATGAGTTCACAAGCTGAGCAGAAGGGTATAACGATCGACCTGAAGATCAAGGAAAAACTGCCATTTATTATTGCTGATGCAGAAAAAACTGCGTGGGTATTAATTAATCTGGTCAATAATGCCATCCAATATTCGGTAGATAGAAAGGAGGTTGTTCTTGAGGTGGTTGATGAGGAAAAAGATGTCAGGTTCTCAGTAAGAGATTTCGGAATAGGAATCCCCCTGGAATACCAGGATAAGGTTTTTGAGAAATTCTTTAAGGTTCCGGGATCGAACCAAAGTGGCACGGGGTTGGGATTGGCCATTTCAAAAGACTTCATCACTAAGCAAAAAGGGCATATTTGGTTGGAAAGCAAACCAGGAGAGGGTAGTGTTTTCAGTTTCACACTGCCAGTTGCTTATTCCTGAGAAAGTGGTCCGTTATAACCAGGGAAGCCATTGCTTCGACGATTACGATAGCTCTTGGAACCACACATACGTCATGTCTTCCTTTCCCCTTCAGGAAGATTTCTTTTCCTTTCCTGTCAACGGTTTTCTGATCCTGCATAATCGATGCTACAGGTTTAAATCCTACCCTGAAGAAGATCTCATTTCCATTGGAGATGCCCCCTTGGATTCCTCCAGACCGGTTTGTCTTTGTTGTGATAGCTCGGTTCCGGGAAATATACAGGTCATTATGATTTGAACCTTTCATGCCAGCGGCATGAAACCCGGAGCCATATTCAAAACTGTTTACAGAAGGAATTGAAATCATACCTTTTGCGAGGTCAGCTGAGAGTTTATCAAATATGGGTTCACCCAGACCGGCAGGGACTCCGTCAATTCTGCAGGAAATAATTCCACCCAATGTGTCGCCTGCAGATTTGACCTCCTTCATCAGTTTTATCATTTTGGCCTCAGCGACGGGGTCAGGACATCCAATCTTGCTGGAAGCCAGAGAAGTTAAATCAGGAAACAGATCATTTTCCTCTAAACAGCAAACGCCAATTTGAGAGATATAACCTGTGATTTTAATACCTTGTTTAATGAGAAATAATTTTGCAAGTGCCCCACCAATGACCCTGGCCAGGGTCTCTCTGGCAGAAGCCCTTCCTCCTCCGCGGAAATCTCGGATTCCGAATTTCTTTTCCCATGTAAAATCAGCATGGGAAGGGCGAAATGCATCTTTTAACTGAAGATAATGTTCTGGCTTGGCATCTGTATTCCGAACAAGGAAGGCGATAGGAGCTCCCGTTGATTTTCCATTAAAAACACCTGATAAGATCTCAAACCGGTCATCTTCTTTACGGGCAGAAGAAAAAAATGACTGACCTGTCCTTCGGCGGTTAATTTCTGATTGAATGAAATCAAGGTCAATATCAATAAGGGGAGGAAACCCATCCAACACTCCTCCTACTGCGGGTCCGTGTGACTCCCCAAAGGTGGTCAATACCAAACTTCTGCCAAAAGAACTTCCGGACATGGATCAAAATATGGATAAAAGAGAAGAGGTAACACAGACAAACAGTAATCTCCTGTGCTTAGGCACTCTTACGATTGAGCCCTGAGCAATTTAAGCTTTGCCTCCATCACCTTGACTTCACTTTTTGCCTTGTTTATCTTTTTCTCAAACTCTTCTTTCAGGATGGCAGCATTTTTAGAATTAGCAAGGAAACCTATGTTGTTTTCCCATAAATTTATATCTTCCCTCATCTTTATAATCTTTCCCGAAAGGATCTCCCGCTCTTTGCCCATCAAACGTTTAGATTGAGGATCATTTTTAAGTGAATCAACATGATTCTGGTAAGAAATTGTAGTGATTTCGACTTCACTGATCTTCAGTTTGTCGAGGCATTCATTAATGATGGTCCTGAATTCATGCTGAAGTTTATCTTTTTCTTTAATAGGAATATGACCTATTTCTGTCCATTCACGCTGGAAATTTTTCAGGATATTCAGGTTCTCATTCTTGTCTGCGCCGAAGGTCGATTCCTTAATGCGCTTGATAAGATCGATCTTTTTATTCAGGTTTTCAGCTTCGCTGGACTGAAGATTTGAAAAATGGAATGACTTTGCATTAAAGAACTCATCACACGCAGCTCTGAATCGTTTCCAGATTTTATCTGAGTATTTCTTTGGAACGGGACCCAATGACTTCCATTCATTTTGCAGTCTTATCAAATCGTTAGATGTTTTTTTCCAATCTGTGCTTGTTTTCAGTGCTTCTGCCTGAACACAAAGCTCGACTTTAAGATTGTAGTTATGAACCTGTTGGTCTTTAAGCTTATCGAAGAATTCCTTTTTATTGGCAAAGAATGTATCAAGAGATGATTTAAAACGATTCCAGATCTCTGTGTTTATTTTTTGAGGTACCGATCCAATGCTTTTCCAGATCTTAAGAAGTTCGTTGACCTTATTGGTGTTTGTCTGCCAATCTTTCACTGTTTTATTGTCGAGGGTAATGATCTCCTCAGCCTGTTCACATAGTGCAGTTTTAGTTTCCAGATTTTTCTGCTGTTCCTCTTCTACCTTTGAATAATGCTCCCTCCGGCGCTCGTTGATTTTATCGGTAGTATTTTTAAATCGTTCCCAGATCTCATCTTTTTTATCAATAGGTACGGGTCCTATCTCTTTCCATTCTTCATGATATTTCTGAAGTTTTTTGAAAGTCTTTATAACAGATGTCTCAAGAAGCAATTCTTCTGTTTTTTCACAAAGAGCCATCTTTGCTTCAAGATTCTTCTTCAGATCAAGATCCTTAAGTTCTTTGTTCAGTTTTACTTTATCAAAAAACTTCTCAACCAGGAAATGATAATTTTGCCAAAGGTTGTTGATCTCAGTCCTTGGCACCATGCCTATCTCCTTCCAGCGATCCTGCAAGTTTTTGAACTCATCATAAGTTTTCTTGAGGGTCTCTTCTGAAGTGACAAGAATCCTTAACTCTTCAAGAATCTGGTTCTTCTTCTTCAGATTGTCGAGTTTGATTTTCTCTTGTTCTTCGTTGAACCTGGCTTTATTGGCTTTGTATATATTGAAAAATTCGTTGAATCGGGTTTCCAGAGGATCTTCAACATTAGGAACCGGCTCTTTATGACCTTCTTCAGCAGTGAATTTTTCATATTGCTGAATATTTTCTTCTTTCTTTTTCTTCAGGAAGGCAACTTTGATCAAAGCTATTCTTGTCTTGACCAGATTCAGGTCAGGCTCGTGTATAGCTTTTTCCAGTTCGTTGACAAGTTGTTCCCGGGAGAGGGTATTGAAGTCTTCTTCCAGTTCAGGGTCGTCATGTTCTGCTAACTCTTCTGCAAGATCTTCATCTACGTGTTCTTCCTTTAATTCAGAATGAATATCTGGAATTTGTTCTCCGGGAATTATTTCTTCCTCAGCAGTATCTTCGACAGGTTCGACTTTCTGATCAGGTTGAGTTTCGGGGAACTCATCTGCAGGCTCTGTTTCTATTTGACCGGATTCAGTTGATAATGTCATGTTTGTTACGATTTCTGTTTCTTGAACAGGTGAAGAATTCTCTCCCTGAAACTGGCTATTATCAGATTCAGAAATCTGATGTGTGTTGTCTAAATTTTCCATTAATAGGTTTCAACAAATTAAACATATTACTTTATTCAGCGTCCGACCATGGCCGGTGATTGATAGATTTAAATGCAAATGTAGCATTTTTTAATTCAAAAATGACAATTGGCAACCCGTCAATTAAAATTCATCAGTAGCATTTGTTAAATTAAAGGTTTAAAAGTTTAATACCCGATAAAATTATAAATTAAGGTAAAGACTTTCTATTAAACAATATGTAGCCGATATTTAAATTAAGTGTCACATGATCTGCCTTTTTATCATAATAATTTACACCAAGGCTAATCGGTCCCAATAAGGAGTTATATACAAGATCTGCCGTTCCAACCAACGACCGATCAGAAAGAGCTGGTTCCAGAACTGCTGTCTGGTTGACACTATTCTCAGTAATTTCCTGGTAAGGTTGAAAATAGTACCCTTCTAACCGAAACTCAATTTTTTTATAAAGTCTGGTAACTATTTTTAATCCGATACCGGCAAAATTGGTTGCCCTGTAGGCAGGAATCATCAAAGTCAGCATTTCCGGGACAGGATGGAAATCAGGAGTATTAATTATTGTCGATGTGTAGTTACTCATTAACGGTTGATCGGAGAGATGCGCTTCAGTGTAAAACCCGAATTTAAAGGGGCCCAATGTCCCAAAATAATTATCATAGAGAAGGTTAAAATAAAACCAGTAATGATTGGCTTTGAATTCTTTTTTATCTAACGACAATGTTCCGGGCAAATAATCCTCATTACCGTTCACATACCCTGTGGCTATTTTCAGACATGCTCCTGCGCTGGCATATTGCTTCCTATTGAGATTATTCAATTCAAAACAAAGCTCCGGATTGAGGAAATTAAAACTGGTTTGATCCGTAGTATCAAGGCGTGTGAACATATTGTTCTGGTAATAGCTGCTATTGGTAAAGGCATAAGTTGTGCTGAAGCTCAATTTCCCTGTGTTTGTTACCGCCATGCCGATACGAAGGTCTCCGTAATATTCACGCTGCCTTATATAGGATGGGGTCTTATCATCAAAAAAATAGGTTGTCGTTGCGAAATAATCATAATGGTTATATGTATATCCGGTTTCAAGGTACCAGGGGACTTTTGAATTAAAATCGATCCTGCCATTGGCTCTTACAGAATTATAAAACCTGCCGAGATAGCCATTTACCATAAAACGAAGAGCCTTAGTCCATAAGTACTTATACTGAAGCTGAAGAAACGCCTGGCTGTTTGCGCTAATACTGATGTCACCTCCAAACTGGAGGTTGAAATTTTCTGATTGCTGAATATCGAGATAAAGATCATAATATCCTGATGTAGGATTATATTTTGCGACAGGATGAATCCCTTTTACCAACCCTTCATTGATAAAGCGGAAATACTGTTTTTTCAATTCATCCAGTGTGACCAATCGTTTCCCATGTTTAAGGATCTGGGTGACATAACGGTTCTGAGCAGCATTCAGACCTGTTATATGTATTGAATCAATAATGACCTGAGGTTCTTTCGCTTTGAAATTCTCCCTTTTTTTAGCTAGAATTGCCGTGTCGATGGAGTCTTTTACAAGTTTCCTTATCTCCTTGATCTTTCTTTCCGCAGCTATGTAGCCACTGTCTGCAAGGGAATGTGTTTTAGAGAAGGATATGATATTTATTTGTTGGATATTGGGTGTGATCATTATGGAATTCGGGTATGAAATGCTATCACTCTGCCTCATCATCAGCATACTTAGGAGCTGGGAAACAACATCATTGGGGTCGGGGCTACTGTAACGTTCTGCAACCCTGCTACCGATAATCACATCGGGCCGGAATTCATTTATGGCGACGTCAGAAGGAAAATTATCATACATCCCCCCGTCAAAGACGAGTTTACCATCAATGGTTAAAGGCTTATAAACAAACGGGATTGTCATTGAACCCCGCACAGCACTGCTCAGGTCACCTTTTTTCATTACAAGTTTTTGAGAAGAGTCAACATCAGATACTACGCACCGGAAAGGAATCATAAGATTATTAAAGTCATTTTTGCATGCGGCTGATGCACCTGTTAAGATCTGAAGAAATGCAAAATCCATTTCAACAGGAGAAATGAGATTTGTAGGAAGTTGTGAAGTGAGTTTTTTTCTAAAGTCAAAATCGAGCGAAACCCATGAACCATTGGGGTCTTCTTTCCTGTAATAATAAATGTACTTGTCATTCATAATCCCTGCAGCCCAGTTTTGAAAAGAATCAGATTCCATTAGTTTCTCTATTTCATCAGGGGTATAACCACTGGCATAAAGACTCCCTACGATGGCGCCTATAGATGTTCCAACGATGTAATCTACAGGAATTTTATTTTCTTCTAAAGCCCTGAGTATTCCGATGTGTGCTGCTCCCCGTGATCCGCCTCCACTTAGAACCAAAGCAACTTTCTGTGCCCTGAGGGATGGTGTCAGGGTAAGTAAAATGAGATAAAAAATTAAAGTAATCTTGCGGAGCATCCTGCTAAGATTGGCAAAAAGAGGTCAAACTTACGAAAAAAGGATGGAAATAGATAATATACCTGTTAGCTATTTACTTTGTCCAATGCCTGGGCAAGGTCGTTGATAATATCTTCAAATTCCTCAATGCCAACACTTAACCTGACAAGATCATCTGAAATACCGCCCTGTTGTTTTGCTTCGGTGGACAGTTTAGAATGAGTCATTGATGCGGGATGCTGAATCAGGGTTTCAATCCCACCGAGTGATACTGCCAGTACACAGAATTTAACGCTGTTCATCAGTGTTCTTCCTGCTTCAAGGCCTCCCTTTAATCCAAAACTCATCATTGCTCCAGGGCCTTTCATCAATTTTTTCCCCAATTCATATTGAGGATGAGATTTTAATCCGGGATACATGATCCAACTTACTTTTGGATGGTTTTCCAAAAATTCAGCGACCTTCATTGCATTTCCCTGGGCACGATCCATTCTGATGCCCATAGTTTTAAGCCCCCTCCGGGTCAAGAAGGCCTGGTGGGGATCCATATTGCATCCAAGCATTACCATTATTGACCTGAGTTTCTTGTAGTCTTCTTCTTTTTTAGCTACGATCATTCCCCCGACAATGTCTGCATGGCCATTGATGAATTTGGTCATTGAGTGCAAAACAATATCGGCTCCCAGTTCAAGTGGTTTCTGAAGGTAAGGACTACAGAACGTATTATCTACACAGACAGGGATATTATGCTTGTGTGCAATCTCACAGATGGCGGGAATATCGGAGATCCCGATGGTCGGATTAGCCGGCGTTTCAAGGTATATGAGCCTGGTATTCGGCCGGATTGCTTTTTTGACCTGATTCAAATCTGAGGTGTCGATATAAGTAGATTCTACTCCAAACCGTGACCAGACGCTTTCAATTATCCCTCTTGCGGGGCCATAAACGGCATTATGACTTACGAGGTGCCCTCCGGAACTGAGTAATGCCATATAAACAACATTGACTGCTCCCATACCTGATGATGTTCCAATTCCGCCAAAACCATCTTCAAGAAGAGCAATTGTTTTTTCAAGATCAGCAATAGTCGGGTTCCCGATGCGGGTATAAATGTACCCATCACTCTCACCGGAAAAACATCTTGCCCCTTCTTCAGCAGATTCGAATGCAAATGTTGAGGTCTGATAGATAGGTGTAATCACGCTTCCGAGAGCGTCAGCTATCCCTGTGCCATGTACGAGTTTGGAATTAAATCCGGATTTTTTATTAATCATGAGTAGCAAGTTTTAATGTCTTTTAATTGAATAATCTTTATATTATGAGGGTTGTCAGTTAAATATTCAGGAATTTTATCGAGGATAACTTCTTTGAGACGGTGCAAAGTTAGAAAATTAATTCGCAGCAGACCGATTAAGCAATGTGGTAAAAAGCCACTTTCAAGAAGAATTTGATATGTTTCGCCGATTTTTTTCTTATACTTCGCAGATTCTAAATAAATTTGTTTGACTAATAATGCATTTTCCATTTAAAACATTTAATTTATGAAAAAGATCTTTCTGTTGATTCCGGCTTTATTTCTCTGTTATCTGATGATGGCCCAGGATGAAGCCAGGTTGTTGAGGTTTCCAGCAGTACATGGGAACCAGGTAGTGTTTACCTGTGCAGGCGACTTGTATACGGTTGACCGTAACGGAGGTACGGCCCGAAAACTGACCACTGATGAGGATGGCTATGAGATGTTTGCCCGCTTTTCACCGGATGGTAAATATATTGCATTCACCGGACAATATGACGGGAATACTGAAGTATACCTGATCCCATCACAGGGAGGGGTTCCCAAGCGTCTTACTTACACAGCTACTCTTGGACGAGACGATATTTCCGACAGGATGGGCCCCAATAACATCGTAATGACCTGGAAAGACAATGATAACATACTTTTCCGGTCGAGGAAACAAAGTTTTAATGATTTTAAAGGACAGTTATTTCTGGTAAATATTAATGGTGGCCTTCCGGAAGAACTTCCATTACCTGTCGGAGGATTTTGCTGCTATTCACCTGATAAGTCCCAACTGGCATACAACAGAGTCTTTCGTGAATTCCGTACCTGGAAATACTACAAAGGAGGAATGGCAGACGACATCTGGATATATGATTTCAAAACAAAACAATTAGAAGATATTACCAATAATCCTGCACAGGATATTTTCCCAATGTGGACAGGAGATAAGATATACTTCATGTCAGAAAGGGAACGCCCTACAAACCTTTATTGCTATGACCTGAAGACAAAAGAAACAAAGAAAGTCACGGACTTCACACAATATGATTGCAAATTCCCATCCCTTGGTGATGATGCCATTGTTTTTGAGAATGGTGGCTTTATTTATGTTTTTGATCTGGCAACGCAAAAAACCAATAAAATAACCATCCGCATTAATGACGATTTTGTTAATGCAAGAAATTCCCTGAAGGATGCCAGTAAATTCATAAACACTTCCTCTCTCTCCCCGGACGGAAAAAGAGTTGCTTTTGATGCACGTGGTGATGTATGGACAGTTCCTGCCAAGACCGGGATCACAAAAAACCTGACCCACACTTCGGGAGTACATGAACGCAATGTAAACTGGTCACCCGATGGTCAGTACATTGCCTATGTCTCAGATAAGACAGGGGAAGACGAGATCTATATTCAGAAACAGGATGGCAGTTCTGATCCTGTTCAGATCACAAAAAATGCCGATACATACAAATACGATATGTCCTGGTCGCCTGATAGTAAAAAATTACTCTGGGCCGATAAACTACTTCGTTTACAATATGTTGATATCGACTCAAAAGATGTAACCCTTGTTGATCAGGCAAAGGACTGGGAATTCAGTCAATATGGCTGGTCACCTGACAGTAAATGGATAACCTATGCCCGTCCTGAAAGAACCTCTGAAACTAAGGTTTATATCTATGAAGTTGCTTCCAAAAATAAATACCCGGTAACAGATGGCTGGTACGAATCATCTGATCCCAGGTTTAGTAATGACGGGAAATATCTGTTCTTTACTTCTAATCGTGATTTTAACCCTACTTACAGTTGGACGGAATGGAATCATGCTTATACGGATATGACAAAGATCTACTTTGTCACACTTGCAAAAAGTACATCTAATCCTTTTGCTCCTGAAGATGATGAGGTCGGAATAAAGAAAGAAGAAAAAGCTAATGCAGAGGCCAAACCAGAAAAGAAAGATGTCAAGAAAGAAGAGAAAAAGGAAGAACCCGAAAAGACCGCTGTTGATGTTAAAGTAGACATTGATGGGATCATTGACAGGATTGTCGCTTTGCCGATCGAAGCCGGATCATATTTTAATGTGACGGCTGTGGGCAATGATGTTTATTATATAAAGGGTGGAAGAAGGGGAGAAGAACGTCCATCATTGAAGCTGTTTAATCTGAAAGATAAAAAGGAGACAGATCTGGTGGGTGATTTCAGAAATTATGAGATCTCATTTGATACTAAGAAAATGATGGTCTTTTCAAACGGGAGATATGCAGTTATTGATCTTCCAAAAGGCAAAGTTGACGTCAAAGACTGGCTGGATCTTTCAAATATGAAAGTCATGGTTGACCTGAAAGCTGAATGGAACCAGATCTATCATGAAGCCTGGAGACAGATGAAATATTTCCTCTATGCACCCAATATGCAAGGTGTTGATTGGGATGCAATTCAGAAGAAATATGAGCCCCTGTTACCCTATGTAAATAACAGAAACGACCTGACCTATATCCTTGGTGAGATGGTTGGTGAAATAAGTATTGGGCATTCCTATGTTAGCGGAGGAGATAAACCGGATCCGAAAAGAATCAAGATGGGATTACTTGGAGCAAAGATATCCAGAGATGCATCAGGATACTTTAAAATTGATGAGATACTGAAAGGAGAGAACTGGACAAAGGAAACACGCTCTCCTCTGACGGAACTGGGGGTAGATGTCAAGGAAGGCGATTATATAATAGCCATTGACGGTCAATCTGTTAAAGGTTTGAGCAATATCTATGAAGCGCTTATAAACAAAGCGGATGTCCAGGTTGAGTTAACCGTAAATAGTTCGCCTTCGGAAACCGCTGCACATAAAACCCTTGTAATCCCAACAGATAATGAAGCCGGCCTCTATTATTATAAATGGGTTCAGAACAACATTAAAAAGGTCAGTGATGCGACAAATGGAGAGGTTGGCTATATCCATATTCCGGATATGGGGGTAGAAGGTTTGAATGAATTTGTCAAGCATTTTTATCCGCAACTGAGCAAACGTGCCCTGATTATTGACGATCGTGGAAACGGCGGAGGTAATGTTTCACCCATGATCATTGAAAGACTTGCACGTGAAATGACAATGATCGAGATGAGTAGAAATACTGCATCACATCCGGGCCGACTGGATATGGAATGGGGCCCGAAATGCATCCTTATCGATCAATATTCAGCATCTGATGGTGACTTGTTCCCATATCAGTTTAAAAAGCTGAAGATAGGAAAAGCAATTGGTCTGAGGACCTGGGGAGGTGTAGTCGGAATCAGGGGCTCACTTCCATTTGTTGACGGAGGTCAGCTGATGAGACCTGAATTCGCTCCCTACTCCAATGATGGCAAGACGTGGATTATTGAAGGACATGGGGTAGATCCGGATATTGTGGTCGATAATGATCCGGCAAAAGAATATGCCGGTGAAGACCAGCAACTTAACAAGGCAATCCAGGAAATGCAGGATGAACTGAAATCCTGGCCAACAGAATTGCCTCCACCTCCTCCATTCCCCGATAAATCAAAGTAAGACCTAAAAAATAAAAAAGGGTGTTCCAATGTCATGACACCCTCTTTTTTATTATAGACACTAATTAGATTGTTTATTGGGTATATCTAAATTAAACTGTAAGCGAAGGAGGGGCGAACCCAGAGCGAAGGATGGACGAAGGACCGACGCAGGGAGGACGCAGTCACGACGCAGGCGGACTATGAAATTGATTGAAAACCAGCGTATTATTCACGCGAAAACACTAAGTACATCAACAGTCAAAAAATATTCTCGAATTTAAATGCTTATTCTCAAATAATTATAAAGTGCATTTTAGTCTAAATGCGTCAGTTTCATTTGATAACAATGTGTTGACATCTCACATTCTTCTAAAAAAAGAAGCAGTAGTACCTTCATCAGAATAAAAAAATAGCCGCTCCAAAAGGGACGGCATATTTTTTATGTTTTAGTCAAGCATTTATTTGCCTGAAACTAATAGAGAAGCTCCCGATGCAAATGATGAACCATCAGAAGTCAGATTCCCTACAAAATTAAATGTCCAAGTGCCAAGTTCTTTAGTATAACCGGTATTAGTAGCTTGAAGGCCAAAGATTTCGTTTGAAACTTCATATTCTCCATTCAGATCATAAGTGGTAGTATTGGCCCCTATCGGATCATTAATGGTGACTTTTGTCATTTTACAATCAGTATTTGTACATTTTGCATAAAACTGAAGTCCGGCACTCCCATCCTGGAATGTAACATTTGTTGCAGTTACAGTGAATGATGGTGTTACAGGAGTAGTACTTTTCTTTTTACACCCTGAGAAAACGATTACTGTGCTTAACAAAATAATTCCAACAGCAAATAATGTGGTTAGTTTTTTCATAATAAATCAATTTAAAATGAGTAAATACGATATTTGATTACAAATATAATATAAACATTGAAAAATAGTCAAGCATATTATCGAAAATAATTAGTTTTTATTGATTTGTTAAAATTCCTGCCTTAAGTACTTCACGGATATTTTCCTCTGTATCATTCTCACCATTAAGCCAATGGATCAGAAATCCCGATCTTTCCATCTTTCTGAACCAGGTCATCTGTCGTTTTGCAAACTGGTGAATAGCGATGTTAAGAAGACGGAACATTTCACTATAATCAAGTTCTTTTTCAAGGTACAGAGCAATGTATTTGTACTCCAATCCATAAAACTTTACCATCTCGTAAGTCAATCCACTTTTAATCAATGATTCCACTTCTTCTATCATTCCCTCTTCAAGACGGGTTATAAGACGCCTGGTAATTCTCTCGCGCAGTAAGTTTCTTTCCCATTGAATTCCAATAATCAAGGAATTGATTTGATTTAAGAATCCTTTATCTTCCTCATTTCCAGAATGAGACAATTCGATCAAAATAGCCCGGATCATCCTGTCGTGATCGAGGATATCTGAGGTATTATGCTGCTTCTTCAATTGAAGCAACATATTTTTCAGATCATCATCTGTTTTTTTTGAGAGTATTTCGACTTTCTCAGGATCTGTTTCCATTTTTTTTAAATGGTAATTTTTCAGAACCGTTTCAAGATATAACCCGGAACCGCCGCACAGGATCGGAAGTTTTCCCCTTGAAACTATATCTGAGTATACGTTTATAAAATCCCGTTGGTACTCAAAAATATTATACTCATATCCAGCATCGACAATATCTATTAGATGATAAGGAATCTGTTTCCCGTTCACAATATATTCTGAGAGATCCTTACCCGTTCCGATAGACATTCCGCGATAGACCTGCCTGGAATCTGCCGAAATTACCTCACCTTCAAGAACACTGGCAAGCTGAGCAGCAAATTTGGTCTTACCACTTGCGGTAGGTCCTAATATTGTGACCATTCTGACAGAATTGCTTAACAGCCCTTTTGTTGACATCTACTTTTCCTTCGTCTTACATTCGCTTTAAGTTCGCTCCTGCTTCGTTCTTCCTTCGTTCGACATACGGTCTATGTTCGCTCTGTTTCCGGTCAGGGTAGAATCAAAGAAAATTTCAGAATATTAAATTTAGAAAGTAAGAGTTCTGATTCCGAGTCCAATTTTATTTGATAAAAAAATGATAAGGATTAATTGTTGTCAAATTCTTCAAATATTGAATTCTGACTCTTGAATTCAGGCACAATGGCTTTCATTTTTTGAACGACCTCTCTATCTTTACCTGATACTGAGAGCTCTATCAGTTCATTGATCCCGGAAGAAACTTGTTCAACATTGTATTCCCTTACCTTGGCGATAAGAATACGGGGATGATGTGTGGGAATTGTATTTTCTTTGCTATTAAGCAGCTCTTCATACAACTTTTCACCTGGTCGTAAACCTGTGAACCTTACATGGATGTCTTTCCCCAAGGTTAACCCCGAAAGACTGATCATTCTTTTCGCCAGGTCGACAATTCGGACAGATTTGCCCATGTCAAAGATGAAGATTTCCCCGCCTTTGCCCATGCTACCGGCTTCCAGTACAAGTGCGCATGCCTCGGGTATGGTCATAAAATACCTGGTAATCTCAGGATGTGTGACAGTGACCGGGCCACCTTTTTCAATTTGAGCCCGAAACAGAGGTATTACAGACCCGTTTGAACCCAGAACATTCCCGAACCGGGTAGTTATAAACCTGGGTTGACCGTTTTTATTTAGTGATTGAATATAGATCTCTGCAATTCTTTTGGAGGCTCCCATGACACTTGTAGGATTGACTGCCTTATCTGTCGAGATCATAATAAATTTCATGGACATGTACTTTATGGCAAGATCTGCAAGTATTCGGGTTCCGTTAACATTCGTCAGAATTGCTTCTGAAGGATTATTCTCCATTACCGGCACATGTTTATAAGCAGCGGCATGGTAAATAATACTGGGTTTGAATTCTCGGAAAATGTTTTCCATCCTGAAGTTATTTCTTATATCACCCATAAGAAACCGGGGATGGCTATCTGTAAATGTTTCATTAAACTCCAGTTCCAGTTGATGCATTTCTGTTTCAGCCTGATCAAGTAATACAAGGTTTAAAGGATGGTATTTCATTACCTGTCGTGCAAGTTCACTGCCAATTGAACCTGCAGCACCGGTAATAAGTATAGTATGGCCAGTCAGCTCTGAGCGAATCTTAAGGTCATCCAGATGTATCTCGTCACGCTCCAGCAAATCTTCGATCTTTATCTTTTTGATCTGGTTAAAACTGAGCTCCCCGTTAATCCACTTTATCATTGGAGGAACTGTCAGAACTTTTACCTCGTGTACCAGACACAAGTCAACCAACTCCTGCTTGCGTTCCGCACTAAATTGCTGAATTGCTAGAATCAATTGTTCGATAGAATGTAATTCCAGAAGGTCATTCAACTTTTCAGGACTAATAATATCGATGCCTTCCAGTTTTTTACCAATCTTACCAGGATCATCATCGAGAAAAGCAATCAGTTTATATTTTGTACTGACGTCTCTGTCGAGAACTCTTTTTGCTGTAATCCCTGCTTCACCGGCTCCATATATTACCACATTAACCTGGGTTCGCTCAGGCCGCTGCAATTCCATGAATGCGATTTTTACAACCAGCCTGAATATAATCATGGCCATGCAGGTGATTAGAAAATCGATAATGATGATAGAAAAAGGGATAAGGAAAAATCTGTTGATGACAAAGAAGGTAATGATGTTGATCAAGCCGAAGATTACGCTACCTGATAAAATTGTCACGACAACCCTTAGTGCATCTGATGTCGTTGTATAGCGAATGATTCCTGCATAAGACCGTGCAATGAAAAAACTTATAGCACGTACTAGGAGAATACACCCGAAAACCTCGGGAAATGGTCTCAATTCGGAGGAAGGAATCGAGAAATTGAATCTTAACAGGTAGGCTAAAATGACCGAACCCGATACGATCAACATATCGATCAGGAAAATCATCCACCGGGGTGTATTTTGACGGGTAAGAAACACTTTAATAACTATAAATCAGAGATTAATAACAGATATAATCGATATAGACTTTAATTAAAATCTTCATTTTCCTGTATCCGGCTTCCGGCACCCAAAAGTACAAATTATTATCTTCTGGTAGATGGAGTTATCAACTTGTCAAAGTTAGCAACTATAAAACCGTCAATCAGGGGGCTACCGACAATTTTTTCTAACTTTGTGTCGTTAACAAAATATATTCTATGAAAACTACAGCATTTACAAGATTTCATGAGACCAATGGGGGCAAAATAGTTCCCTTTGCTGGTTATTTTATGCCGGTACAGTTTGATGGTGTGAATATTGAGCATGAGACTGTCAGAAAAGGCATTGGGGTTTTTGATGTTTCACACATGGGCGAATTCTGGGTGAAAGGACCAAAGGCACTTGATTTTATTCAATGGGTGACATCAAATGATGCCTCCAAACTTGTTGATGGGAAAGTTCAGTATTCCTGTTTCCCCAATGATAGAGGAGGTATCGTCGACGATCTGCTTGTTTATCGTGTAAATGCCGAGACTTATCTTCTAGTTGTCAATGCTTCCAATATCGATAAAGACTGGGCTTGGTGCAACAGGCAGAATAAGGTGGGAGCAACACTTTATAATGCTTCTGATGAAATCGCCCAGTTGGCTGTTCAGGGACCTTTAGCCCTCAAAGCAATGCAAAAACTTACCGATACAAAGGTCACGGATATGGAATATTATACCTTCAAGAAGCTGACTTTTGCTGGTGTCAAGGATATTATTTTTGCGACAACCGGCTATACAGGTTCAGGAGGTTGTGAGTTATATATGGCGAATGAGGATGCTCCCAAGATCTGGAATGCTGTCTTTGAAGCCGGAAAAGAATTCGGGATTAAAAATATCGGACTTGGTGCTCGTGATACCCTGCGGTTGGAAATGGGTTATTGTCTTTACGGCAATGACATAAACGATACAACATCTCCGATAGAAGCAGGACTCGGGTGGATCACCAAGTTTACACCTGAAAAGGATTTTATCAATAAAGCTGAACTGATTCGTCAGAAACAGGAAGGTGTTTCAAAAAAGCTGGTTGGTTTTAAAATGATTGAGATGGGAATTCCAAGACATGGATATCCAATTGTTGATTCCTCAGGCAATGTGATTGGTGAGGTGACCTCAGGAACCATGGCCCCATCATTAAAGGTACCCATAGGGATGGGTTATGTACCTGCTTCACTCTCGAAAGAAGGCAGTAACATTTTTATTAAAATACGAGATAAATCACTTAAAGCGGAAGTCGTCAAAATGCCTTTTTATAAAGGATGAGATGGATATCCAAAGCATGAGAATTGACCTTAACATTTAAAATAAAATGATATGACAGGATTGATTAAGAAAATCAAATCACTTCAATGGCAGCATTTTGCGTTCATTATTTTGATTACTGCATTGGCAATTGGTTCAGATGGATGTAAGACGACAGGGAAACTGTCAAAGAAAGAACAGAAAGCGCAAATTGAGATGGCGAAGAAGGAACTTTCGGAAATCATTAACGGTACCAGTTCAAAATCCCTGGATGCACAATCCAGAACTGTAAATGAAATTGCAAATAAGCACTTTAAAGATCCGGAACTTGATAAAATGATAGAAAATGCCCGGCAGGTCCTTAAGGCAGCATTTGGAGAAAGAGATAAGCAGAAGCAGGAAAAGGTTGATGCAGCGAGGGCAGAATTGCTTGATATGTTGTTAAATAAAGATGAAAAATCGGCAGATGAGCTTGAAACGGAATTATCAAAAATAAAGGCTCAGAACCTTGGAAATAAAGATATCAATGATTTAATTGCAAAAGTTGAAGAGAAAATCGCAGGAATGAGAACAAAAAAGAACGTCCCACTAAAGAATCAGATTGAAAATGCTTTCCAGGGAATTGCAGATGCTTCAAAGTCAGGTAATACAGCTCAAGTGAATTCTCTGACAAGGAACACTTTACAACTCTTTTCAGATGATGATGTTCCTGTATTAATTATAATCAGTAAGGAAGGATCGATAATTGATTATGACAAGCCAACGACTATCAAAAAGTATCTGGAATTTTTACGAGACCAGAAAGTAAGCCGGAATGCTTTAGATTCCTATCAGCTCGACCCGGATGGTAAGATAAAAGAACTAGAGTTGGTAAAAATGTGATTATAATAATCTGCAGGTAGCATTTGATAATTAACCATTAAATGATTGACAGATGAAAAGTAGAATTTCAAGTATTGTTTTGGTGTGTCTCATGATTATGACATCGAGTCTTTTCGCACAGAATAAAGACGAAAATATATCTCCACAACGGAAGCAGGCTATTGACAGCCTCGCCCTGGAAAAAGTCAGAGACCTGAGTAAGTACATTAGTATCATTGGCAATAAGAGTACCCCTTGGTCAGAATCGCAAAGGGTTATCGAAAGAGCCGTTGAACTATTCATGGATAATAGCGAGATTGGTGTTTCTTCACTTGCAAGGCCGGATGTTGCATACTTCAAGGTCAGGGAATATTTTGACAGGTTGATGAAACTCAACTATGATAAAGTAAATATCGAATGGTACAAGATACAATATGTCAGCGATCTTGAACGGCAGCCGAATGGAACATATGTAGGTGTAATCACGATCTACCAGAGGTTTCAGGGATACGATAAAGAAAAAGGATTGATTTATGAGGATACGACAAAAAAGGACATTACGGTTTATGTTAAACGTAAAGAAACTCAGATCGGTGGGAAATTGATTGGCTTCTGGGATGTACTACTTGGCGATATCCGTGTGAAAGAAACTGCAAAATAACTTCGAATTTTCTGTCAGGGGTCAATTGAATCAGAGTATTTAAAAATCTCATCCATTTGACCCCTGTTTGTTATCTTCTAACAACTATAACCTGATGAGAATCATCTCTTTATATTTTATTTTATCTCTTCCATTGACAGTATTATGTCAAAACGGAACCTCTTTCAGCTCATTTAATGGCAATGAATCGAAATTCTATGCCCAGACCAAGCAGGTCAATCAGTTTTTTCGCAGGTTTAATGCTGAAGAAAATGTAACAGGCAAGAGAACCTATTCTGGTGATAGTACTTACAGGGATTTAAAATCGAGGAAGAAATACCTGAATATTTTATTTGATAATTATACTTCATCGGTTTCAACAACGGATAGAAACAATTTTATTGAGCAGGTAACAAATAAAAAGAGCCCTATATTTCTCGATTTTCATGGTAAGGATTGGTTTTCTGAAATCACAGCCAGTTTTTATTACAAACACGAGAAAGTCGATATTATAATCTATCTGAAGCTTGAAAAGCAAAATGGAGGTTATAAGTGGGTATTTTCAAATGTCTATTTTTCCAAGTTCAAAGATCTTTATACTCATGTAGGAGATACCACAAACCTTAGACTTTTTTTACATCCGCTTAGCCATGAAATAGATTTTATGAATATTCATAAAGTCTTTGAAGATCCGGATAATATGGATTATTACCTGGACCGGTATTATCGCCCAGATCAACTTGCACTCTTTGTAGCTGAGGTCAAAAATGGAAACTTGAAATTTGAATCTGTTAAAGAGGTGAAATTCCATTTTTTACAGGTTCCGGGTTGGTATTTTGAAGTTTCTTATTTTAATCGGAACAGCGATAGCTCAGGGTGGTTGATTTCGAATATGCTGAAGATAACAGAAAAAGACAAAAAAGAACTCATTCGAAATTATACCCATGAAGAATAATCATATCAGATTCGTCACAATCTTATTGCTTTTTTTCCTTGTGGTGAATAATTACGCCCAGCAAAAAAAATCAGTCTCCTATCAACATAAAAAACAGGTCTCTACCCAAACGGCAAAAAAAACGTCCAGTACAAAGCAAATTCAGACTCAACCTGCTAAACCTGTCATTACAGAATTCACACCGGAACAAATCGAAGCTTTTCGTACACAAAGTTCAGCAATGGTAAAGTTTTTCGAAGGAACATTGAACTTTCTTGCCGATAAAAAGAATCCAGTAAAAGAAAAAGAAATCATTATTAATGACAGCTATCAGAAGTTTTTTCTTGACAACAAAGTTCAGATCGAAGATGACTTGGATGAAAAAAGATTGGTTCCCTTATATAAAGACATACAAGCTTACCTCAGTGATGTGGATTTCTTCTTTAAAGGAGCGACTTTTCTCTATACGGTCCAGGATATAAGTGTCATGAAAAATGATATCGGACAGACCTATTTCAAAGTGACTGCCAACCGGAACCTGAAAGCCGTTACCCTTAACAATGATTCGGTTAACTCTAATAAAGTAAGGTATTTTGAAATAAATTATGATGACAGTAAGCAGGAGCTGAAGATTGCAAGTATCTATACCACGAAGATGAACGAAAAGGAAGATATGCGTAATTGGTGGAATGCAATGACACCTGACTGGAAATTGATTTTTGCAGGTAGCCGCAAAATAGATACGAATATTCCTTTGGCTCAGATAACTTCTTTTAATGATACTATAGCTGTAGTAAATGGATCCCCTGTTCCGGTTGATGCGGCTAAGTTTTACTCTCTCATTTTGCAAATAATCATGATGAAAGAGATTAATATTTCCGGGAATGCAAGTCTTACAAATCTTGACCCTATTTCGAAACTTTCTGCACTGAGGAAAGTTATAATTGCCAATACCCCTGTTAGTGACCTGATGCCCCTGCGTAATCTTAATCAGTTGGAAGAACTTGATATTTCTGGGACAAAGGTTTACTCTCTCGATCCTCTGCGATACTCTAATCATTTACAAAGCCTGAAAATTAATAAGACTCCTATCAGGTCCCTCGATGTATTATCTGGTCTGACTGGTCTTGAGATATTGAATTTTAGTAATACAAGCATTGACAGTCTTCAACCGCTTAGTGATCTAGTAGCACTTAAAGATCTGAGATTTTCAGACACCAGGGTTTCAAATCTGCAACCTTTGTTGGGACTAACCAATCTGGAAGTACTTTATTTTGTCCACACCCCTGTCGAAAGTTTGGAGCCATTGAAAAATATGAAGCTTTTAACAATGGCTTTCTTAGATAGCACCAGTGTCAGTTCATTGGATGTGTTTGAAAATATAAAGGGAATAAAAAAGATCTATTGTGACCATACGAAAGTTGATTCAGACCATGCCATACAATTCATGTTAAAGCATCCGGACGTCGATATTGTATTTGAATCGACTGCTTTGGCAAAATGGTGGACAAATCTTCAGCCGGAATGGAAAAAGGTCTTCAATCTTTACAGGAAACTTGATAATACACCAAGCTCAGAACAGCTTCATCACTTGATTACAATTGATAGTCTCGATATTAGCGGGAGAATGGCAATCACTTCATTGGATCCTGTTTCAATATTGACAAGACTTAGAGTACTACTTTGTCCCAATACATCAATAACCAGTTTGGATCCATTGAAAGATCTTCATGAACTAACACAAATAAATGCTAACAATACTAAGATCACAAACATACAACCTTTGGCAAAGCTGACTAAGTTAACAGTTCTTAGTTTTGATCATACGGCCGTAAATGATATTTCACCACTAAATACATTAAAAAGACTGACTTTTTTCTATGCCGATAATACTGGTCTGACACTATTTAAGGCGAATGAATTTATGGAACAGAATCCCCAGTGTCAGTTAATTTCACAGACCTACGAGAATACACAATGGTGGGATGGACTTTCCAAAGCATGGAAAGACGAAATCTTACGGTATTTTAATTATACCGGAACACCGGATAAGGTGCAGCTACAAAAAATTGCAGGTACGGATAAATTGATTATTAAGGATGATCCTGAAATTATTAGTCTGGAACCGGTTGTATTTCTATCCAGGCTGAAAGAATTGGAAGTTTCAGATACCCGTGTATCAAGCCTGGGACCATTAAGCAGAATGACGCAACTTGAGATATTGCGGGTTTCGAAAAACCCTGTCATAGAACTTATTCCGATTACTCCTCTTGTAAACCTTCGTGAACTTGATTTATCCAACACTCAAGTTGAAGATCTGATGGCGATTCAGAACCTTAGATTTTTGGAAATACTTAAATTCGGGGGCACGTCTGTCAGAAACCTGAAATACTTGCAAAATCTTAGAAACCTGAAAGTGCTGGAATTTTATAATACAAAGATAAGTAATCTGGATGTGCTGGAAACCATGACATCGCTGAAGTCTTTGAAAATATTCAACACTAAAATCTCAGAGAAAAGAGTGACAAAATTTAAAATGACACATCCTGGTTGTGAAGTTGTTTTTTATTGATTGAAGAATGGACACTGAAAATTACCCTCAACATTGCGTAGAAGTTTGTTTTTCTCCGGGCCTGTTTCATGAGATCCTTACGAAAGAAAACTTTATAGTTGTCCTGGTAGATATTCTCAGGGCATCAACTACCATTTGTACAGCTATTGAAAATGGGGCCAGAGCAATTATTCCAGTGGCTTCCATCGAATTAGCAAAACAATTCAAAGAACAGGGTTATCTGGTGGCTTCTGAACAGGATGGTAAAAAACTTGACTTTGCCGATTTCGGAAACTCCGCATTCAGTTTTACGAGAGATCGGGTGAAAGAAAAAACCCTTGTATATTGTACCACAAATGGTACCCGTGCACTGGATATAGCGAAAAATTCCGGACAGATAGTCATTGGAGCTTTTATTAATATAAGCGCATTAACAAATTGGCTAATAGATAAGGAAAAGAATGTTGTCATTCTTTGCTCCGGATGGAAGAGGAAATTTTGCCTGGAAGATACTGTTTTTGCAGGTGCTCTTGCACTTCGTTTGATGGAAAGTTGTAAATTTTCAACAAACTGTGACTCAACATATGCGGCAATAGACTTGTGGAACATGGCCAAATCAGATATTTTATCATATATGAACAAAGCTGCCCATCGTCACCGGCTTGAAAGACTTGGACTGGACGATATTATACCGTATTCTTTCAGCATCGATCAGACGGATGTAGTTCCTGTATTTGATGGGAAGGAGATTATAAAATTCAATAAATGAGCAATAAAACAATACTATATGAGGAAAATTGTACCTGTTTTTTTATTACTTACGGTTTTAATTTTAATGTCTTTTATGCCTGAGAGAAATCAAAAAAAGGTAGTTGATGCCAGAATGTTCAAATGGATTACAGAGCAATTTGCGGATACTAAGATATTACGATACAAAGTACCAGGATTTGATCAGTTGACATTGAAACAGAAAGAACTGATCTATTATCTTAGTCAGGCGGCACTCTCCGGAAGGGATATTACCTATGATCAGAACTGTAAATACAACCTCATCATAAGGAAAACACTGGAAACCATTTATATTGGTTATAAAGGTGATAGAAACAGTGATGATTTTAAAAAGTTTACTATTTATCTTAAAAGGGTATGGTTTTCCAATGGAATACATCACCACTATTCAACGGATAAATTCTTACCGGATTTTTCGAAAGATTATTTTGTATCCCTGATAAAAAGTGTCGATCCGAAGCTATTACCAATGAAATCCGGTCAAACAGCCGAAGATTTTATTAATGAGATCACTCCGGTTATTTTTGATCCGGATATCTTCCATAAAAGGGTGAATCAGGATTCAAAGGTTGATATGGTGACGGGTTCAGCAAATAATTTTTATGATGGAGTGACACAAAAAGAAGTAGAAGATTTTTATAAGAACATCAGAATTAATTCGGGTAGGAACGGGGAAGATACCCTGATCGCTTTTGGGCTTAATTCAAAACTTGTTAAGGAAAGAGGGAAAATAGTGGAGAAACCTTACAAGGTTGGTGGATTGTATTCACGTGTAATTGAGAAGATTGTTTACTGGCTGAACATGGCTATGGATGTGGCAGAAAACCCTGAACAAAGAGCCGCAATTTCCAAATTAATAGAATATTACTGGACAGGTGATTTAAAGGCATGGGATGATTATAATATTCTTTGGGTAAAAGATCAGAATTCGAGTGTGGATTTTATTAATGGATTCATCGAAGTTTACGGTGACCCTCTTGCTAAAAAAGGAACATGGGAGGCAATGGTCAATTTTAAAGATGTGGAAGGCACTAAACGCACTGAAATACTGAGCCGGAATGCTCAATATTTCGAGAATAACTCTCCCGTCGATCCCAGGTTCAGAAAAAAAGAGGTCAAAGGTGTTACTGCAAAGGTAATTAATGCGGTCCAACTTGGTGGAGACAGCGATCCTTCCACACCCATAGGGATCAATCTCCCGAATGCACAATGGATAAGAAACGAATACGGTTCTAAATCCGTGACCATTGATAATATAACGTATTCTTATGACCAGGCTTCGCTGGATAATGGATTTTTGGAAGAATTTGCAGGGTCGCAGGAAGAAGTAGATCGTGTGAAAAAATTTGGCTACTTGGCAGGTAATCTCAATACAGATCTGCATGAATGTCTTGGTCATGGCTCAGGACAGATAATGAAAGGTGTGATAAGCGAATCTTTGAAGAATTATCATTCAACCATAGAAGAAGCCCGGGCAGATTTGTTTGCCCTTTATTATATCATGGATCCGAAGATGAAAGAGCTTGGACTGGTTGACTCAGATGATATCGCAAAAGCAGAATATGATTCCTTTATCCGCAATGGTTTGATGACCCAACTGGTAAAAATCCATCTCGGTAAAAATATTGAGGAAGCACACATGCGTGACCGATCCCTGATTGCACATTGGGTTTATGAAAAAGGCAAATCGGAGAAGGTAATTGAAAAAGTCATCAGAGAAGGAAAATCCTACTTCATCATCAACGATTATAACAAATTACGTTTACTTTTCGGGCAATTACTTGGTGAGATCCAGCGGATTACTTCTGAAGGAGACTATGATGCTGCAAAGGACCTTGTTGAAAGCTTTGGTGTAAAGATTGAACCTGAATTACATAAGGAGGTTCTTGACCGCTATTCAAAGCTAAACATCGCACCTTATAGCGGCTTTATCAATCCTGTTCTGACTCCTGTGATGGATAATGGTGTAATCAAGGATATTAAGATATCTTATACTGAAGATTTTGTTTCTCAAATGCTCAGGTATTCAAAGGATTTTTCTTTTCTGCCTGTAAGATAGAAGTATGAATAAGATCCTCCTTTTCGATTGGGGCAATACGATAATGGTGGATTTTAACCTTCCTGGTGCGATGTACACCTGGGAAACAGTAGCTTGGGTAACTGGTGCAGAAGATGCAATGAAGACAATCATCGGAAATGTTTGCTGCATCGCTACCAATGCCGGTGAATCGGATTCCGATGCAGTCAGGAAAGCGTTAGCCAGGATTGGGGCCGGTACTTTTTTCCCTTACATATTTACTTCCTGGGATATCGGATTTGAGAAACCAGATATCCGCTTTTTTCAGTCCATTATCCGGAAATTTAATGTGAATCCGGCAGATTTCATTATGATTGGTGATAATTATAAGAAAGATATTGAGGGTGCGAAGTCTTCAGGAATGAAGACAATTCTGTTTAATCCTGAAGATCAAAAAGATCCGTTCCCACATGCAGATTGGGTAATTACAGACATGAACCAATTACCTTCAATCATTGAAAGATTATGAAAAACCTGTTGCTTATTTCGTTGATATTCATGGGATTCTTTATCCCGGCAATTCTTGAATCGCAG